>CAKUMG010000674.1 GCA_934667465.1 uncultured Actinoplanes sp.
AGCTGTCCTCCCTTGCGGGTGGATTGGTTGTGGCAATGCGCTCGCCCAGTTTGTTGAGCTGCTGCTTCGATACCGGCAGAGGCACGGTCGAGACGATAGCAAACTACATTTGATCATCGATATCGCGGGGAATAGGCGAATGCCCAGTCGGCTGCAGCCGGGGTGCTCATTACTTCGACACTTACCTGGCGATGCAGATCCAATATTGCGCAGAGACCGTAATCCGGGGACGTATTCATGACCGCCGCATTCGATCTGACCGCATGTGAGTCGGAACATGCGGAACGGCGGCCACCCCCTGCCGGAGCAGGGCGTGACCGCCGTCAGCGACGTCGATCAGAGATCAGACGTTGTAGTACATCTCGAACTCGTGCGGGGTCGGCCGCAGCCGCACCGGGTCGATCTCGTTGACCCGCTTGTAGTCGATCCACGTGCTGATCAAATCGTCGGTGAAGACGCCACCGGCGGTGAGGAACTCGTGGTCGGTCTCGAGGCTGTTGAGCACGGCGTCGAGCGAGCCCGGCACCTGCTTGACGCTGCCCCACTCCTCCGGCGGGAGGTCGTAGAGGTCCTTGTCGATCGGGGCCGGGGGCTCGATCTTGTTCTTGATGCCGTCGAGGCCCGCCATCAGCTGGGCCGAGAACGCCAGGTACGGGTTCGACGACGGGTCCGGCACGCGGAACTCGACGCGCTTGGCCTTCGGGTTGCTGCCCGTGACCGGGATGCGGGTGCAGGCGGAGCGGTTGCGCTGCGAGTAGACCAGGTTGACCGGGGCCTCGTAGCCGGGCACCAGGCGCCGGTAGGAGTTGATGGTCGGGTTGGTGAACGCGAGTAGCGACGGCGCGTGGTGCAGCAGGCCGCCGATGTACCAGCGGGCCGTGTCCGACAGGCCGGCGTAGCCGGTCTCGTCGTAGAACAGCGGCTCGCCGCCCAGCCAGAGGCTCTGGTGGGTGTGCATGCCGGAGCCGTTGTCCCCGAAGAGCGGCTTGGGCATGAACGTGGCGGTCTTGCCGTGCTCCCAGGCGGTGTTCTTGATGATGTACTTGAACATCTGCATCTGGTCGCCGGCGTGCAGCAGCGTCGAGAACTTGTAGTTGATCTCGCCCTGGCCCGCGGTGCCGACCTCGTGGTGCGAGCGCTCGACGGTGAAGCCCGAGTCGATCAGCCGGCGCACCATGGAGTCACGCAGGTCGGAGTAGTGGTCGACCGGGGAGACGGGGAAGTAGCCGCCCTTGAACGCGGTCTTGTAGCCGCGGTTGCCGCCCTCCTCGACCCGGCCCGAGTTCCAGGCGCCCTCGATCGAGTCGATGTAGTAGAACGACTGGTGGGCGGAGGTCTCGTGGCGGATCGAGTCGAAGATGTAGAACTCCGCCTCGGCACCGAAGTACGCGGTGTCGGCGATGCCGCTGGAGGCGAGGTACTGCTCCGCCTTCTTGGCCACATTCCGCGGGTCACGCGAGTAGGCCTCGCGGGTGAACGGGTCGTGGATGAAGAAGTTGAGCGCCAGGGTCTTCTGGATCCGGAACGGGTCGATGAAGGCGGTGGCAACGTCCGGCAGGAGCAGCATGTCGGACTCGTGGATGGCCTGGAACCCGCGGATCGAGGACCCGTCGAAGGCGAGGCCGTCAGTGATGACACTGTCGTCGAACGACTCCACCGGCATGTTGAAGTGCTGCATCACGCCGGGGAGGTCACAGAACCGAACGTCGACGAACTTGACGCCCTCGTCTTTGAGGTATCGCAGGAGTTCCTCGGGATTGGCGAACACACGTCCTCCTGGCACGGATTACAGGTACGCGGGCGGCGTGGACCGCCTCATGGCTAGGCTGGTCGCGACGCTATGGGGCGGCCGTTGCCCATGCGTGTCTCTATTGTTTCCGCCGTGTTAAGGACCCGGTGACCGGCCGCGACCAGTCCGACCCTAACGCCGGGCCCGGACCGACGGGGCCAACTCGGGCGAAGTCCCGGCTTGCCGGCGGGGCTCCCAGCAGGCGCTCAGCGGGCGCGGTCTACGCTCGTTCCCCGTGGCGACCCGCACGAACACGACCCCGGCCCGCCTCGAGCCCGGCGGCTTCGGCCGGCGCCTCGCGGCCCTGCTGATCGACTGGGCACTCTGCCTGCTGGTCGCCACCCTGATCGGCGATCCGCGCGCCACCCCCTGGCCGCCGGTCCTGGTCCTCGTGCTGGTCAACACGGTGTTCATCGGCCTGTTCGGACAGACGCCGGGCATGTTCCTGGCGCGGCTGCGCGTCGTCGCCGTCGCGGACCAGGGTGCGCTGGGCCTTGCCAAGGCTTTCGTACGGGCGCTCCTGCTCGCGCTCTTCATCCCGGCCGTCATCTCCGACAAGGACGGCCGCGGGCTGCACGACCGCGCGGCCGGCTCGATCGTCGTCCGCCTGCCCGGCGCCTGAGCACTTCCGCTCCGCTCCAGCCCTGCACTGCAAAGACGGACACCGCCTGGGTACGCGGCTCCGCGCCCGCGTCGCCCGCCTCGGCTCCCGCACCGGCTGAGCCCAAGAAGCCCACATCGGCGCGCGTCCTGGCCTGCGACGGCGGCCGGGCAAAGCAGCTTTCATCAAGCTCGCCGTGATGCGGTGCGGCAGCTGAGCCCAGGGGTTCGTATCGTGGCGCGCTCTGGCGAGGAGCGACAGCTGTGCGGGCCGTGTGACGTAACAGGCGCCAGCTGTGCGGGCTGTGTGACGTTACATCGCCAGCTGCGCGGGTCGTGTGACGTTACAACCGTCAGCTGCTCGAGGGCGCCGATGTTGGTTGCGTCCGGAAAAGCCGATCGCCGGCCGGAAGGAATCCGGTCGGCGACAGGTATGCCTGGGTCAGCGAAGGCGCTGGGACAGCGGGGCTGCTCAGAAGTGAGCAGGGCGCCGGCTGGGTCAGCGGGGGCGCTGCTGGCGGAAGGCGCCCTTGGAGGGGCGCATGTTCTTGGGGATGGCGCCCTTCGGCATCTGCGGGCGGGCCATCAGCGCGGCGAGGCGCTTGTCGAGGGCGTTGACGTCCTTGCCCGTGAGGTTGCGCGGAAGCTTGAGCATCGTCGTCCGCAGCTTGCGGATGGAGAGCTCACCCTCCTCCTGGCCGATCAGGTAGTCGTACATCGGGGCGTTGCCGATGACCTTGGAGAGGCGGCGCTTCTCCTGGCCCATCAGCGAGCGCACCCGCTGCGGCTGGCCCTCGCCGAGCAGGATGACGCCGGGCCGGCCGATCACGATGTGCACCATGTCGAACTGGGTGGTGGAGCTGGCCGCGGCCCGGACCCGCCAGTCGCCGCGCAGGTTCTCCATGATCGAGGCGGCGGCGCCGGGCTGTCCCTCGGCCGCGTTCATCATGGCGGCGTTGGAGCGCAGGTTGAGCACGATCAGCACGGCGAGCAGCGTCACCATGATGCCGACCGGCACCCAGATCCACCCGAACCCGAGCAGCACCAGGAGCACGGTCACCGCGACGGGAATCGCCACGGCCGCGATGACGAGCGGCACGAACCACTTGTCCTGACGCGCCGTGAACGCGAAAACCTGACCGATCTGCTTCAGGCGGTCGCGGAACGACACCTTCTCCTGGGGCTTTGCCATACCCGAAAGTGTAAGGGTCGCCGCCGCGCCCCACCTGACCAGGACCCTTGCTCAGCGCAACCCCGGCGCAGCGCGTCGCTACCTCCGGGCACGCCCGCATTCCCGCAGGTCAGAGCGGTGGATGGGCCGAACGTGGTGCGGGACGCCGCGAACACCCGCGGCCGGACGCAGCACCGCCCGGCAGCCGAGGCTGCCGGGCGGCGGCGAAGTGACCTGACGAACGGCTCAGCCGCGGGCGTCGAGGGCCTGCTGGTAGAGGCGGCCGGCCCGGTAGGAGGACCGGACCAGCGGTCCGGACATGACCCCCGCGAAGCCGATCTGCTCGGCCTCCTCGCGGAGCTCCACGAACTCCTCCGGCTTGACCCAGCGCTCCACCGGGTGGTGCCGCGGGGTCGGACGCAGGTACTGCGTGATGGTGATGAGCTCGCACCCGGCACCGTGCAGGTCGCGCAGGGCCTGGGAGACCTCGGCGCGCTCCTCGCCCATGCCGAGGATGAGGTTGCTCTTCGTCACCAGGCCGGCCGCGCGGGCCTGGGTGATGACGTCGAGCGAGCGCTCGTAGCGGAAGCCGGGGCGGATGCGCTTGAAGATGCGCGGGACCGTCTCGACGTTGTGCGCGAGGACCTCGGGGGTGGCGCCGAACACCTCGGCGAGCTGCTCGGGGTCGGCGTTGAAGTCGGGGATCAG
>CAKUMG010000675.1 GCA_934667465.1 uncultured Actinoplanes sp.
CCCCCGGCCGCCTCGACCTGGTCGGCACCGGCATCCTGTCCGTCGCGCTGATCTCGCTGCTGCTCGCCATCAGCAAGGGCCAGGCGTGGGGCTGGGGCGACGCGAAGACCGTCGGCCTGCTCGCCCTCGGCGTCGTCGCGATGGCCGTCTTCGTGTTCGTCGAGCTCAAGGTCCGCGAGCCGCTCATCGACCTGCGCCTGCTGAAGATCCGCGGCGTGTGGGCCACCAACCTGGTCGCCCTCATCCTGGGCTTCGCCATGTTCGGTACGTTCCTGCTGGTCCCGACGCTGCTGCAGCTCCCGGCGGCCACCGGCTACGGCTTCGGCAAGTCCGTCTCCCAGGCCGGCCTGTTCCTGCTGCCCACCGTCGTCATGATGGTCGTCTTCGGCCCGCTCGCCGGCATCCTCGACCGCAAGTTCGGCCCCAAGATCCCCATGTTCCTGGGCGCGGTCTCCGTCGTCGCCGCCTTCGCCCTCCCGGCCGTCGCCCACGGCGCCCTCTGGCAGGTCATCGCATCCGGCGTCCTCACCGGCGCGGGCATCGGCCTCGCCTTCGCGGCCATGTCCAACGCCATCATCGAAAGCGTCCCGGCCGCCCAGACCGGCGAGGCCTCCGGCGTCAACACGATCGCCCGCACCATCGGCAGCAGCATCGGCACGGCCGTCGTCGCCGCGGTCATCACCTCCCACACCACCCCGCAGGGCCTCCCCACCGACGACGCCTTCACCCTCGGCTTCGCGGTCTGCGCCTGCGTCGCCGTCCTCGCGGTGGTCGCGTCGCTCGCCCTCCCCAAGATGCGCCGCACCGCCGCTGACGCGGCCTGACGCACAACTCCACCCGGGCCGCCGGGCGCCGACCTCTCTCGGCACTCGGCGGCTTTCTTTTCCCGGGCGCTCGACACTCTTCGTTCCTTCGCATCCTCAGCGGAGCGGCGGGCGGTCCTCGTGATCGAGCCAGACCTGCTGGCGGCCGTCGTGGGCGGTCAACCCGAAACGCGACCGTACGGGGCTCCCGGCGCCGTCCCACCAGCGCCAGGCCCGGACGGCTTCGGGCCACAGCGCGCTCGGACCGCCGTACCGCACGGTTGAGTCCTTGGCGATCTCCACCCACGACGCGTCGTCGCCGGCGAGGAGGAAGACGCCGTCCCGCCCGTCGCGGATCGTGTGCCCAACCGGGCCGAGGGAGGGCAACGCGAGCTGCAGGACGAAACGGAAGTCCTCGTCGTCGAACGCGTCGAGCGGCATGCTCGCGGTGGCGCTCCGGGGATCGGTGAAGTCGACCGCCGACCCGAACCTTCCGCCGTCGCGCAGCGGGTTGCCCGCCTCGGCGCGCAGCCGCATGAAATGGCCCGGTGAGCCCGAGAACCGGCCGGTGACCGAGTGCGGGGTGTCCTTGCGGGCGACCACGAGGCTGGAACTCAGCTCGCCCCGCACGTCGGCCACGAGCAGCCCGCCCTCGGTGAGCTGGTCCACCCACGCCGGGGGAATGGCCGGCACCGCACAGGTTGCGAGGATGCGGTCGTACGGCGCTCGCCCGGCAACCCCGGCGGCGCCGTCACCGGCCACGAGATCCGGTCGCCACCCCAGGGCTGCGAGCCGCTCGCGTGCCGCTTCGACCAGGGCCGCGTCGATGTCGACGCTGGTCACCGCGGCGTCGCCCAGGCGGTGGCAGAGCAGGGCCGCCTGGTAGCCGGTCCCTGTGCCGACCTCCAGCACCCGCTGCCCGTCACCCACCTCAAGCAGGCCCAGCATCCGAGCCATCAGCCCGGGCCGCGTCGACGAGCTGGTCGGCCACGCCAGCTCGGTCCCCGGCGCGAGCCTGACGTGCGCTGTCAGGGAAACGTCGGAGTACACCGCCGCCAGCCACCGATCTTGCTGGGCCGGATCGTCTGCACTGACCCAGTCGCCGTCGCCGTCCTGGAACGCCGGGACGAACACGTGCCGGGGCACTTCCTCGAGCGACCGCCGCCACGCGGGCGTCAGCACCCCGGACCGCAACAACTGCCCAGCCAACGCGGCAGCGCGCGGCCGCCAGCCGATCACCGGACCGCCCCTTCCGCCAGCAGATCCGCCAACGAAGCGGCAATGGGGACGCCCGGAATGGCGGGCCCCGCAGCCCGGCGTGCCTGTCATCGCCCGGCTCTACAGCGCGCGGCCGGGGCTGTCCGGCGCTTTTCCGGGGCGCCGTGCAACCTTGCGGGGGTCCGGGCGCGTGCTTACCACCGACCGAGACGAGGGGGTGGCGATGAGCGACCGCGACGCGGCGTTCGCCGAGTACTTCGCGGCCCGGGCCGGGGCCATGCGGGGAACCGCGTTCCTGCTGTGCGGGGACTGGCACCGGGCCGAGGACCTGGTGCAGACCGCGTTCACCAAGCTCTATCTGCACTGGAACCAGGTGCGCAGGCACGAGGCCCTGGACCCGTACGTGCGCAAGGTCGTGCTCCGGACCTTCCTCGACGACGACCGGCTCGTACTGGTCCGGGCGCTCGCGCAGGTGCCGCCCCGGCAGCGGGCCGTCCTGGTGCTGCGCTACTGGGAGGACCTGTCCGTCGAGGACACCGCCGCCGCCCTGCACTGCTCGCCCGGCACGGTCAAGAGCCAGGCCGCGCGCGGACTCGACACGTTGCGCACCCTGCTCGCCACCCCGCCGTCCTGGAAGGGCACCCATGAACGAGAACGAGCTCCGCGAGGCGCTGCGGGCCACCATGACCCTCACGCCGCCCCCGCCGATGGACAGCGCAACCGCGGTGACCGCGGGACGCCGGGCGGTCCGTCGCCGGGCCGCCCTCGCCGGTGCCGGCACGGTGGGCGCGGCCGTCGTGCTCACCCTGGCCGTCGCGCCGGCGGTGCTGCGGGCCGGGGCCGACGCCGTACCGGCGGGACCTTTGCCTTCGCAGACGAGCACCGAGCCGGTCTGGCAGCTCGACGGCAACGGGAAGCCGCAGGAGGACGCCACCTCCCGCTTCGGGCCGCGCTACGAGCAGGGCGCGCTGCTGCTGACCGAGCTGCTGGAAGCGGTGCCCGACGGCTGGACCGCCCCGGTCGGCACCGCCGCCGACGGCGTCGCGCTGCGCGACCACCAGGCCCGGGTCGGGGGCGACAACAGCGGCACGACCTGGGCCTACTCGGCCGGTGCCGCGGTCGCGAAGGACGGCCGTACGGGAAGACTGCTCGTCGAAGTGCACACTCCGGGCAACGATCTGCCCGCGGAACCGTGCGCGCTGGCCGTCACGTTCTGGGGCATGAGCGGCGACTGCACCGTCGACCCCTCGGGCGCCGGAGTGGTGAACGCCCCGGGCAACGACCGGGTCCAGCAGTGGGCCGCCTACCGCCACCCCGGCGGTGTCGTGGTCTTCGTCGCGCAGAGCCGCTACGCCACGTTCGGTGAACCGGGCCTCGAACCGCTGCGCGACCTGCCCCTGCCGGCGGGGGAACTCGCCGCCCTCGCCGCCGGCGAGCGCTTCGCCCTCGATTAGGGACCGCCGGCGGCGAGCGATGGGCCGCGAACCCGACAGTGCCGGGCACACGCGTACGGGATCAGATCTGGTTCTCTCCGCCGTCGACGTAGAGGTTGGCGCCGAGGATGAAGCTGCTGTCCGCCGACGCGAGGAAGGCGACGGTGGCGGCGACCTCGTCCGGGCGGCCGATCCGGCCGATGGGGAGCTTGGCGCCCTGCCCCGCCTTGAACGCGGCCGAGTTCTCCGCGCCGACCAGCTCGGTGATCCCGGACGTGTCGATCGGGCCGGGCGAGATCGCGTTGACCCGGATGCCCCGGCCGGCGAGCTCGTGGGCCCAGGTCCGGGTGTAGGAGCGCAGGGCCGCCTTCGACGCCGCGTACGCGCCGAACGCCGGCGTGCCGCGGTCGCCGGCGGTGGACGCGTTCACGATGATCGACGCGCCGTCGTTGAGCAGCGGCAGGGCCTTCTGGACGGTGAAGATCGTGCCTTTGACGTTGACGCCGAAGACCCGGTCGTACTCCTCCGGCGTGATCTGCTCGATCGTCGCGAACGAGGCGGTGGCCGCGTTCGCGAACAGCACGTCCAGGCCCCGGCCGCGCTCGCGGACCGCGTCGTAGAGCCGGTCCAGGTCGGCCGGGTCGGTGATGTCGCCGGGCACGGCGGTGACGCCGGCGCCGATGGCCTCGACGGCCTCGTCCAGCTCCTCCTTGCGGCGGCCGGTGATGAACACGTACGCCCCCTCGGCGACCAGCCGCGCCGCCGTGGCCCGGCCGATGCCCCGGGAGCCGCCGCCGGTGACGAC
>CAKUMG010000676.1 GCA_934667465.1 uncultured Actinoplanes sp.
CCGCAGCACCTTCCAGCACCCCTGACACCGCCCGCGCAGGAGCGCGCGGGCGTCGCAGGGCGCGCGGGCGTCGCAGGGCGCGCGGGCGTCGCAGGGCGCGCGCGGAGCCGCGTACGGCCGAAGGGGTCAGAGGGTCTGGACCGTGGCGATCCGCTCCTCGAGCTGCTCGATCGTCGCCTGGGCGGACGGCGGACCCCCGCAGAGGCGGCGGAGCTCGGCGTGGATCTTGCCGTGCGGCAGGTTGGTGCGGTGGTGGTGCGCCGCGACCAGGGTGTTGAGCTGGCGGCGCAGGGAGACGCGGCGCTCGGCGGCGCTCAGCGGGGCCTCGCCGCGGGGC
Source organism: uncultured Actinoplanes sp. (assembly GCA_934667465.1). Classification (GTDB taxonomy): domain Bacteria; phylum Actinomycetota; class Actinomycetes; order Mycobacteriales; family Micromonosporaceae; genus Actinoplanes. The sequence goes on from CAKUMG010000676.1 coordinate 338, forward strand.
GCCGGGACCGCCTCCTTGACCGTCGTCGTCTCGGCGACGCGTTTCTGGGCGGCGATCTGGTCGGACTGGCGCTTGGTGAGCAGCACCGCCACCTGGTCCGGCGTGAGCAGACCGGGGAGGCCGAGGTATTCCTCCTCCTCGGGGGTGCCGGTGCGGGCGCCCGTGCCGAACGAGGCGCCGTCGTAGATGACCTGGTCGAGTTCCGCCGTGGCCGACAGCGCCTCGAACTGCTTCTCCAGCTCGCCGTCGGCCTTCTCCTCGCGCTGGGCGCGTTCGAGCAGGTCGTCGTCGAGGCCGTCCTTCTCCTTGGGCGCGCCGAGGATGTGGTCGCGCTGGGCCTCCATCTCGCTGGCGAGGCCGAGCAGGTGGGGCACGCTGGGCAGGAAGACCGAGGCGGTCTCCCCCGTCCGCCGGGCGCGCACGAAGCGGCCGATGGCCTGCGCGAAGTAGAGCGGGGTCGAGGCGCTCGTGGCATAGACGCCGACGGCGAGGCGCGGGATGTCGACGCCCTCGGAGACCATGCGGACCGCGACGAGCCAGCGGTCGTTGGACGCCGCGAACTCGGCGATGCGCTTGGACGCGCCCTGGTCGTCGGAGAGGACGATGGTGGCCTGCTCGCCGGAGATCTCGCCGATGAGCTTCGCGTACGCCCGGGCGGTCTGCTGGTCGCTCGCGATGATCAGCCCGCCGGCGTCGGTCATGCCGTGCGAGCGGAGGAGGCCGAGGCGCCGGTCGGCGGCGCGCAGGACCTGCGGCATCCAGTCGCCGCGGTGGTCGAGGGCGGTGCGCCAGGCCTGGGCGATCAGGTCCTTGGTCATGGGCTCGCCGAGCCGGGCGGCCAGCTCGTCGCCGGCGTTGCTGCGCCAACGCGTCTCGCCCGAGTAGGCCATGAAGATCACCGGGCGCACGACGCCGTCGCGCAGCGCGTCGCTGTAGCCGTAGACCGAGTCCGACCGGGAGCGCTGCAGGCCGTCCTGCCCGCGCTCGTATTCGACGAACGGAATCGGGTTGTCGTCGGAGCGGAACGGGGTGCCGGTCAGCATCAGCCGCCGCTCGGCCTCGTCGAACGCCTGCTTGACGCCGTCGCCCCAGCTGCGGGAGTCGCCGGCGTGGTGGATCTCGTCGAGGATGACCAGCGTGGGCCGGGTCATCGTGCGCCGGCGGTGCACCATCGGACCCATGCCGACCTGTGCATAGGTGAGCACGGCCCCGTGGAAGTCGCGCGAGGTGTGCACGTCGGAGTTGCGGAACTCCGAGTCGAGCTGGATGCCGACCCGCGCCGCGGCCTGCGCCCACTGGGTCTTGAGGTGCTCGGTGGGGCAGACCACCGTGACCGCCTCGACCGTGCCGTCGTTGAGCAGCTCCGCGGCGATGCGCAGGGCGAACGTGGTCTTGCCGGCACCCGGGGTCGCGACCGCCATGTAGTCGGGCGAGCGGTTGCGCAGGTATTTCACCAGCGCCTTGCGCTGCCAGTCCCGCAGCGGCGGAAAGGTCTCCAGGTTCGGCAACGTCGGGCTCAAGTTGCGACGACCCCTTCCACATCACGAGCGCCCCGCACATCGCGGAGCGCCTTGCACATCACAAAGAGAAATGCCCCCGCGGACTGCTGCGGAGGCGGACCTCAGCATAAACCGCCGGGGCGGTCACCCGCGGTCTACGGCACGGCCACGGGCGCCGACCAACGGCGTTGGAGAGCGATCAAACGTACGCCCGTCATGCCGGCCGCCGCGGCGATCAGCGTGACCGACTCGGCGACGTTCAGCCAGCTCAGCATGGTTACGGCGACCGCGCCACCGAGCGCGACCATGGCGTAGATCTCCCGTTGCAGCACCACCGGGATCTCGCCGGTGAGCAGATCGCGGGCGAGGCCGCCGCCGATCGCAGTGAGCATTCCCACCAGACAGGCCCCCACCGGCGGCACGCCCGCGTGGATGGCCTTGAGCGTGCCGGTGACCGTGAAGAGGCCGAGCCCGGCCGCGTCGAGCACGAGCACCAGGCGGCGCAGCCGGTTGAACTGCGGGTGCAGCCAGAAGGCCGCCACCGCGGCGGACACGGCGACGACGGCGTAGCGCCAGTCGGCGAACGCGAGCGGCGGCACCGCGCCGATCACGAGGTCGCGCAGGATGCCGCCGCCGAGCGCCGCCACGAAGCCGACGAACGCCACGCCGAACAGGTCAAGGCGCTTCGCGACCGCGGCGCTGGCGCCGGAGGCCGCGAAGACCGCCACACCGATCAGGTCGGCGATGAGCAGGGTGTAGCTCCCCGTCACGCCGACGCCGCCCGCCCGGGAAGGGAGGGAAGTCGGCTCAGAGCTTCATCGCCTCGTAGATCTCCTTGCACTGCGGGCACACCGGCGAACCGGGCTTCGGCGACTTGGTCACCGGGAAGGTCTCCCCACACAGCGCGACCACGAAGTTGCCCATGACGGCGCTCTCCGCGATCTTCTCTTTGCGCACGTAGTGGAACATCTCGGGACCGGTGTCGGCGTCCTTCGTCTCCGGGCGCTCGAGAATTTGAGTGCTCACGGCGTCTACCTCTCGTCAGTCCGGCGGCAGGAGGCCCTGCGCCATCGAAGTCGGTGCCACGAAGCCGCCCGGCGCGGGGATCCGCAACGGGGACATCCTGGACATGTGGTGCCGCGGGCCCCCCGGCATCCGCGACGCAAGCTCCAACCTGCAAGTCTGACACCTCACGCCTGGTCGGTCCAACGACAACGGCCCGGAGACGGGCCGTACCGTTGCCATCGTGACCGAATCCACGCGGCCGCTGGGCCGCTTCACCATCCGTTACGGCGAGCACGTGACCCGGGCCCGTCGTGACGGCCACCCCGTGGTGGCCCTCGAGAGCACGATCATCTCGCACGGCCTGCCCCGCCCCGACAACCTGCGGGTCGCCCGGGAGATCGAGCAGACCGTCCGGGACAACGGCGCCGTCCCGGCCACCATCGGCATGCTCGGCGGCGAGCTGATCGTCGGCCTCGAGGACGCCCAGATCGAGCAGCTGGCCGGCGCCGACGGCGTGGCGAAGCTCTCGGTCCGCGACCTGGCGATCGGGGCGGCCACCGGCGTGGACGGCGCGACCACCGTCGCCGCCACCAGCGCCGTCGCCGCGGCGGCCGGCATTCCGGTGTTCGCCACCGGCGGCCTCGGCGGCGTGCACCGCGAGGCGAGCAGCACGTTCGACGAGTCCGCCGACCTGAGCACCCTGGCGCGCACGCCGATCGTGGTGGTCTGCGCCGGCGTCAAGTCGATCCTCGACGTGGGCGCCACGCTGGAGCGCATGGAGACCCTCGGGGTGTCCGTCGCCGGTTACGGCACCAAGCGCTTCCCCGGCTTCTTCGTCACCGACGGTGGCTTCGACGTCGACTGGCAGCTGGACACCCCGGAGCAGGTGGCGGCGTTCATGGCGGCGCGCGCGGACCACGGCGTCGGCGCGGGCGCGCTGGTGCTGGGCAACCCGCTGCCCGTCGACGAGCAGCTCGACACGGATCTGCACGACCGCACCCTGGCCGAGGGCCTGACGCTGCTCGCCCGGCACGGGATCAGCGGCAAGGCGGTCACCCCGTTCCTGCTGTCGCACTTCCACAGCAGCACCGAGGGCAAGAGCCTGGACGTCAACGTACGCATCATCCTGCGCAACTCCGCGCTCGCGGCCCGGATCGCGGCGGCGGCCACCCCGGCGCACGCCGCGGTCGGCTTCAGCATCCCGCAGTGAACCCCGGCACCCCGCCCGGCCCTGCTCCGCTGCCGGGTCACCCGCACCTGGTCGTCGTGGGTGACCTGGTCACCGACGTGCTCGTGGAGCAGGCCGGGCCCCTGGCCGCGGGCTCCGACACCGAGGCGCGCGTCCGGATCACCGGCGGCGGCCAGGCGGCGAACACCGCGGCAGGGGGGTGGGGGTAGTCGCGGTCGAGGGAG
>CAKUMG010000677.1 GCA_934667465.1 uncultured Actinoplanes sp.
GGGCCCGGGACCAGCGGCGGCTCAAGCGGGGGAGGGCAAGCCGGGCCGGCGCAGGTCGCGCGGCGGCGGCTCAAGCGTGGGCGGGCAAGCCGGGCCGGGCCCGGGACCAGCGGCGGCTCAGGCGTGGGCGGGCAGATCGGCGGAGAGCTGGGCCGTGGTGGCGAGCGCGCCGCCGCGGGCGGCGATGTGGCGGAGGGCGACGGCGTGGTGGGCCGGGCTGAGGTCGGCGACGGCGTCCGCGATCACGAACGGCAGGATGTCGTGCTCGATCGCGTCCAGGGCCGTGGCGAGGACGCCGAGGTGGGCGTACACGCCGGTGATGATCAGCTGGTCGCGCCCGTCGAGCAGGGCGGCGAGCGACGTGCCCGCGAACGCGCTGTAGCCGGGCTTGGTCAGCACCGCCTCACCCGCCCCGGGCTGCAGCGACTCCACGAGGGACAGGCCACGCACATGGCGCTGCGCGGCGAAGAACACCGGCATTCCCGTACGCCCGGCGCGCCCGCGCAGCGCCGCGATGTTGCCGGTGATCGTGGCGAGCATCGTGCTGCCCGGTGCACCGTACGGGCTCAGGAACTGCTCCTGCATGTCGTTGACCAGCAGCGCGGCACGGGCCGGGTCGATGCGGGCGGCGGTGCCGGCCGGGATGAGCCGGGTCGGCAGCTCGTACGGCGCGATCACGCGCATCCCCCCGCCGGCGCCGGCCGGAGGCCGACAGGCGCGACCAGGCGAGCCGCCCGCCGCAGGCCCCGCCGTGGTGGGGCAGGCTCTCGCGGCGCGCGGCTGAGGTCGTGCGGTGCGGCAGACATCCGCCCACCGTAGGTAAGGGTTACCTCACCAGCAACGAATCCCGCTTCGGTGTGACATGTGACACCGCAAACCTGTGACCCGGCACGCCGCCAACGGGCGAGCGGCGCCGGTGCCATGCCGGCGGCAAGCAGCGCCAGCGGTGGCGGCTCAGGTGGGGGTGCGTCCGTCGAGGACGTCGGCGATGTGTTCGGCGATGGCGAGGCTGGAGGTGGCCGCCGGCGAGGGCGCGTTGCGGATGGCGGTGATGGGGCCGAGCCGGTGGATGCGGAAGTCGTCGACCAGGGTGCCGTCGCGGTCGAGGGCCTGCGCACGGACGCCCGCACCCGCGCGCGTCACGTCGGCCGGCCCGATCTCGGGCACGTAGCGGCGGGCCGCCCGCATGTAGGCTCGCGTGGACAGTGACCCGTACATTTCGCGCACGCCGGTCCGCCAGTGCCGGGCCGCCATCCGCCAGGTGCCGGGCCAGGTCGCGATGCCGTACAGGTCGCGCGGCGAGACGTCGGTGAGCCGATATCCCTCGCGGGCGGTGGCGAGCACGGCGTTCGGGCCGACCTCGAGGGTGCCGCCGACCCGGCGGGTGTAGTGGACGCCCAGGAACGGGTAGCGCGGGTCCGGCACCGGATAGATCATGCCGCGGACCAGGCCCGCCTTCTCCGGGGCGACGCGCATGTACTCGCCGCGGAACGGCACGATGCGCGGCGCGGCGGCGTCGCCGGCCAGCCGGGCGAGGGTGTCGCCGGCCAGCCCGCCGCAGATGATCAGCTGGTCGACGGTGAGGTGGTCGTCCGGCGACGACACGCGCAGGCCGCCCGGCACCTCGGCGACCGCCGTGACAGGGAAGCCGAAGCGGACCTCTCCCCCGGCCGCCACCACGTCGCCGGCGAAGGACTCCGCGATGCGCACATAGTCGGTGATGGCGGTGTGCGGCGAGTGCAGGGCGGCGAGTCCCGCCGCGTGCGGCTCGATCTCCCTGATTCCCGTACGCCCGACGCGGCGCAGCCCCGGCACGAGGTTCGCGCCGGCGCGGGCGGCGAGCTCGTCGAGGCGTACGACATCTTGCTCGGTGACCGCGACGACCAGCTTGCCGCACTCCTCGTAGGGCAGACCGCGATCGGCGCAGTATTCGCGGAGCATGGCGCCACCCCTGGTGCACAGCCGCGCCTTGAGGCTGCCCGGCTTGTAGTAGATGCCGGCGTGCACGACCCCGGAGTTGTGGCCGGTCTGGTGGACCGCGACCCGGTCCTCTTTGTCGAGGACCAACACGCGGACGCCGGGGCGCCGCCGGGTGAGCTCCCGGGCGACGGCCAGCCCCACGATGCCGGCCCCGACGACACCGACGACCCGGTCAGCCATGCGCCTCACCCTAGTCCACACCGGACGGCCCGCGCGGCCCGCGATCGCCGCCGCGCAGCCTCCCCGGCCCGGCGGCCCGCGATCACTCCCATGCAGTCTGCCCGGACCGACCGCCCGAGATCACTCCCGCGTAGCTTCCCCGGCCCGGCGGCCGGATGCCCCGGGAGGGCGCGACGTCACATGGCCGCGGGGTAGCGGCCGGGGCGGTGGTTGACGACGAGCACCAGGTTGAGCACGGCGACCCCGGCCGCGGAGAGCAGGACGGCGGGCAGCGGGATGACGAACGCCGAGACGAGCACGACCGTCGCGTCGAGGGCCAGCAGCACATAGCCGACGCGCCAGCCGAAGCGGTCGTGGCAGACCAGCGCGAGCACGTTGAAGCCGCCGAGGCTGCTGTGGTGACGCAGGATGATCAGCAGCCCGATCCCGGCGGCGAGGTTGCCGAGCAGGACGGCGTAGACGGGGTTCACGTCGTCGAGGGGCAGCAGCCGCGGCTGGATCAGCGAGAAGGCGGAGAGCAGCAGGATCGACAGCACCGAGCTGAGCACGAACCGGGGTCCCCGGCGCCGCCAGGCCAGCACCGCGAACGGCAGGTTCACCAGGGCGAAGATCAGCCCGAACGGCCCCGACGTCAGCTGGGCGAGCAGCAGGACGAGCCCGGCGGTGCCGCCGGTGACCGCGCCCGCGGACTTGATGAGATAGAGACCGACGGCGGTGACGAGCGTGCCCATGACGAGCGCCAGCAGGTTCTCGGCGACGCTGTGCTGGACCGCCGGCCGGGCCGGGGCCCGCTCGGCGACGGGCGGGTGGGACGTGATCATGCGGCCACCTTGCAAGATCACTACAGGGTGCGCAACCGGGCCCGTACCGGCTGAGCAGAACTCACGAATCACGGTCGATCATGAGTCAAATTGATCAACCAGGGGGCCGCCGGCGGCTTTCAACGAACTCCCATCTGATCGTGATTGCATGCGCTGGTGGGAATGCGACGCTCGCTGCTGCTGGCCACGGTCACGCTGACCGCGGCCGGGATGCTGCTGCTCTCCGGGGCGGCGGTGCTGGTGCTGCGCGGCTACCTGATCGGCCAGGTCGACGCCCAGCTGCGCAACGGCGCCGAGCTGGTCCGCCTGGAGTCCGGCCGGGGAGCCCAGTCCGAGCTCCTGTCCAGCAACGGCCCGGGGCACGTCGTCGAGGTGCGCGGCGCCGGCGCCGGCCCGGTCCGGGTGGCCACACCGCTGGCCCAGCCGCTGCTCCAGCAGACCGACCTCACCATCACCGTCCCGCAGGAGGTGGCCGGCTACCGCGTCCTGGTGGTGCGCGACCCCCGGACGACCGTGCTGGTCGCCCAGTCGCTCGACCCCGTCGACGCCACGCTGTACCGCTTCGTCACCTGGAGCCTGGTCGCCTCGCTGATCGTCCTGGCCCTGCTCACCCTGGCCGCCCGCGAGCTGCTGACCCGGCGGCTGCGCCCCTTCGACGAGGTCGCCACGGCCACGGCCGGCCTGACGGGCGACCGCCCCTGCCCCCCGGAGTCCGAGATCGGCCGCCTCGCCACCGCGATCACGGGCACCCTGGCCCGCGGCCGCTGGACCGGCTCCCACCGGCGCGCGCCGGTCGACCTGGCCGTCCTGATCCGTGACACGGTCGCCGACGCCGCCACGGCCGACCCGGACCGCACGCTGAGCCTGGACACGCCGGCCCTCTGCCCGATCACCGCCGACGGGCGCGCGGTGCGGCAGGCCCTGTCCGAGCTGCTCACCAACGTCCGAGTCCACACCCCACCCGGCACCGCCGCCCGCGTCACCCTCACGATCCACCCCAGCCCCGACCCTGGCGCCGGTAGCGCGGCCGGCTCCGGCCTCGATCCCGGCACCGCCCTCAGCCGTGACGCTGGACGCGGGCCCGGCTCCCGCACTGCCGCCGGCCCCGGCACCGCCCCCGGCCCCGGCACCGCCCCCGGCCTTGTCCGCGTCGCCGTGACCGACACCGGCCCGGGGCCGGACCCCGCCACGGCCGCCCGGGCGTTCGACAGCTACTGGCGCCCCGGCACGGCCCGCGCCTCCGCGGGTGGCCCCGGTCTGGGCCTCGCCATC
>CAKUMG010000678.1 GCA_934667465.1 uncultured Actinoplanes sp.
GCGCGGGATCAGCGCAAGGCGAACGCAGCGCGGGATCAGCGCAAGGCGAACGCAGCGCGGGATCAGCGCAAGGCGAAACGCGGCGCGGGATCAGCGCAAGGCGAACGCAGCGCGGGATCAGCGCAAGGCGAACGCAGCGCGGGATCAGGGTAGGGCGAACGCGGCACGGGCGGCGTCGGCGGCGATACGGTCCAGGTCGGCGGGCGTGAGACCGGCCGCGGGCGCCGCCACCGCGTACTCGCCGGACAGCGTGATCGCCGACGCACGCGGATCGTCGGTGCAGAGCGCGACCGGCACCCCGGCGTCCAGCAGCCGCCGTACCGGATGCTCCGCGTAGCTCACCGCGACGCTGGTGTGCAGGTTGCTGGTCAGCGCCACCTCGCACGTGATCCGCCGCGCGGCGAGCAGCTCCAGCAGGGCCGGGTCTTCCGCCGAGCGGACACCGTGACCGATGCGCTCGGCACCGAGGTGCTCGACCGCCGCCCGTACGCTCTCCGCACCGGCCGCCTCCCCGGCGTGCACGGTGACATGCAGCCCGGCATCCCGCGCGCGTGCGAACGCCCCCGCGAACTCGGCCGCCGGCACCCCCGCCTCGTTCCCGGCCAGATCCACCCCGCAGAACACGTCGCGCCGCGACAGCACCGTGTCCACCTGTGCGTCGCCGAGCTCGGGGCCCAGATCCCGGAGCAGGATGCCGATCAGCCCCACCGGCAGTCCCCCGGCCCGCGCCCCGTCGGCCACCGCGTCGATGACCTCCTCGGGCGCGAGCCCGGTCTCCTGCCGGATGAACCACGGGCTGAACCGGATCTCCAGATAGTCCAGCCCGTCGGCCTTCGCGTCGGCCACGCACTCCCGGGCGGCCCGCTCCCAGTCCGCGGCCCGCGGGAACGCCGAGGGCGCCGCGTCGACCTTGTCCAGGTATGGCAGGAGCCCGCCGAGCGGCCCCCGCGCCACGAGCAACTCCTCCGGGTCGGCAGCGGAGGCGAGCGAGTGCCCGTCGCGATGCGCGAACTCCAGGGTGGTGGCCACGCGCAGGGAGCCTTCGAGGTGACGGTGCAGGTCGATGAGCAGCACAGCAGGAACCTTTCGCAAGGGGGAATCGTCAGCAGGCGGGGAGGGACACCCGGCTCACTGGTAGAAGTCCTTGCGGAACGAGTGGTCGCCGAACACCGAGGCGGCGCGCATGGGGCGCAGGCAGCGGAGCTCGGTCACGCCCTGATGCTACCCGCGAGCAGCGGCGTCCGAGCAGCGGCAACCCCCGCCGCCGCGGGGCACGCGGCCGGGCAGGGCACGGCGGCGAGGCGCGGGGTCAGGAGGCGGGGTAGGGGGAGGCCTGCAGGAGGCGGGCGAGGTGGGCGGCGTTGGCGGCCAGGGTCTTGGCGGCCTTGCCCGTGGTCTCCGGCTTGGGGCCGGCGTCCTTGTAGTCGACGCTGCCCATGGCCTCGCCGACCCAGTAGGTGCCGCCCGCGGCCGGGATGGTGAAGCCGACGTCGTTGAGGGCCTGGAAGACCTCGGCGGTGACGTGGTGGGCGCCGTCCTCGTTGCCGACGACCGCGCAGACGGCGACCTTGCCGTACATGGTGGGGCGGCCCTGGTCGTCGGTCTCGGCGAGCTCGGCGTCGAGGCGTTCGAGGACGACCTTGGCGATGCTGGCGGGCTGACCCATCCAGATCGGGACGGCGAGGACCAGGATCTGGGCGGCGAGGATCTTGTCGCGGACGGCGGGCCAGCCGTCGCCGCCGCCCTCGTCGGTGCTGACGCCGAACTTGATGCCGAGGTCGGCGGCGCGCAGGACCTCGCCGTCGACGTCGTGGTCGGCGAGCGCGTCGAGGATCTGGCGGCCGAGGAGTTCGCTGCTGCTCTCGCTGTCGGTGCTCGAGGAGCGCAGGGAGCAGCCGAGGACGACGGCGCGGAGGGTGCTGGTGGGTGCGGTCATGCCGTCGTGGTGCCCGGCACCCGGTCCAGCAAACCCGTCGTGATCAGCACCTCCTCGGGGGTCACGGCGAGCAGGGCCGGGTGCACGTCCGGGCCGGGGGCGTCGCCGGGTGACGCGTGGGTGCCGTGCCAGATGGTCCGGTGCCGGGGGCGGTCCGGGGGCGGTCCCCAGAGGGCGGGCGGCATCGGGCCGAAGAGGGTCACCGACGGCGTGCGATAGGCGGTGGCGAGGTGGGCGATGCCGGTGTCGCCGCTGATCAGCACGCGGGCGTGGGCGACGAGGGCGGCCAGGTCGCCGAGGCCGCGGAGGAAGACGCCGGCGCCTGCTTCAAGAGCAATGCGGTGGACCAGGTCCCGTTCGCCGGCCGAGCCGGTCACCACGACGTCGTGCCCCTGCGCAATGAGGGCCGAGGCGACTGCCGCGTAGCGGCCGGCGGGCCAGCGGCGGGACGGGGACTTGGCGCCGGGGTGGATGATCGTGACCCCGTACGGGATGTCGAAGGCAGGGGGCACGGCCAGGTCCAGGTCATCGGCACGGGCCGGGATGCCGTAGTGGCCGAGCAGGCGGCACCAGCGGTCACGCTCGTGCTCGTCCGCGCGCCACGCCGGGCCGGACGGGAACCCGGGCGTGGCGAAACCGAGCAGCCGCGAGGGGCGTACGGAGGCAAGCAGTTGATGGGATTGCGGCCCCGACCCGTGCAGGTTGATCGCGACCTCGACCGGGGTGGGGACGGCAAGCGGACCGGCGAGGGAGTCGAGCGGCAGCACGCGGTCGACGCCGCCGATCAGGTCGATCAGCGGCGTCAGCCAGGCGGGGGCGGCGAGCGCGAGGACCCGGTCCGGGTAGTGGGCCCGGATCGCGCGCAGCGCCGGCACGCCCGCGGCGAGGTCGCCCACGCCGAGGGCGCGCAGGACGAGGATCACGGGTACGAGGTCTCCTGCTCGGCGGCGATGACGAGTTCGCGGACCGCGCAGCCGGCGGGCTGGCCGAGAGCGAACATGATCGCGGCGGCGACGTTGACGGGGTCGTTGAGGATCGCGTCGGGGCCGGGCTTGTACTGCTCGTCGCGCTCGTCGAAGAACTTGGTGCGCATGCCGCCCGGGATCACGAGGGTGACATTGACCTGGCCGGCGAGCTCGGCGGCCAGCGCCCGGGTGAAGCCGACGACGCCGAACTTGGCCGCGCAGTAGGCGGTCGCGTCGCTGACGGCCTTGATCCCGAGCGTCGACGAGACGGTGACGACGCCGCCGTGCGAGGCCTTGAGGGCGGGCAGCGCGGCGCGGATGACCGCGGCGGTGGCGAGCAGGTCGATGGTGACGATGCGGTCCCAGGTCTCGCCGGGGATGTCGGCGAGGGCGCCGGGGACGTCCATGCCCGCGGCGGTGACCACGCCGTCGATGCTGCCGCCGGCGCGGTCGATCAGGGACCGGGTGGCCGCCTCGGCGGCGCGGGTGTCGGCGAGGTCGCACTCGATCCATTCGACGCCGGCCGCGGGAGCCTGCCGGTCGATGACGTACGGGCGGCCGCCGGCCTTGCGGACCGCGTCGACCACGGCGGCGCCGAGTCCGCTGGATCCACCGGTGACGATGACTGCGTCCATGGTGCTTACCTCCTGGGGGTGCGTGCTGCGGCGATGGTGCGGCTGGTGGAGCGGCCGTCGAGGTAGGGGACGATGACGGTCTGCCCGCCCCAGCGCTGCACGAGTGTGGCCTCGGGCAGTGCGGGGCCGCCGTCGGCGTAGTCGCCGCCCTTGACCCACACGTCGGGGCGCAGCCAGGTGAGGACCGCCTCCGGGGTGGTCTCGTCGAAGACGACGACGGCGTCGACGCAGTCGAGGGCCTCGAGCAGGCGGGCCCGGTCGGCCTGGCGGGTCAGCGGCCGGTCAGGGCCCTTGAGCTCGGCGACGCTGCGGTCGGAGTTGAGACAGACGACCAGGCAGTCGCCGAGCTTGCGGGCGGCCTGCAGGGTGGCGAGGTGGCCGATGTGCAGCAGGTCGAAGCAGCCGCCGGTGGCGACGACCGTGCCGCCGGCGGCGCGTACCCGGGCGAGCAGGCCGGTGACGTCGTGGCCGGGCTCCGGCGGCGCCTCGGCGAGGGAGGCCACCCCCCCGGCGGCCACGTAGGTGCTGGCGGCCGCGACCGCCTCCTGCACGGCCTCGGAGACGAGGGCGCCGCGGGCCAGGGCGAGCGCGGCGGTGGCGGCGAACCGGTCACCGGCGCCGCAGGTGTCGCCGGAGGAGGAGACCGGGGTGGGTACGACCAGCGGGGTGGGCCCGTTGTGGCAGAGCACCGCGCCCGCCGGCCCGAGGGTCACGGCC
>CAKUMG010000679.1 GCA_934667465.1 uncultured Actinoplanes sp.
GGCTTGTCGTTGGTGCCGAACGTGCGCACCGCGAATTCCTTGACCGGCGTGGGCGCCGCGTCCACCACCGCCCCGCCCACCGCGACCAGGGGTCCGGCCCCGGGCCGGGTGGCCGCCGCGAGAAGTTCCGCGACAGCCACCCCGAGGGCGGCGGCGAGGACACCGACGAGCGCCGGTCCCGTCCGCCGGAGCATCGATCAGGCCTCCGGCATCAGCACGGAGTCGATGATGTAGACCGTGGCGTTGGCGGTCTGCACGTTGCCGCACACGACCGACGCGTCGTCCACCTTGAAGTCGGTGCCGCTGCCGGTGACCGTGACCTCGTCACCCTCCAGCGTCTTGTGGGTGCCGGCCAGGTCGGCGGGCGCCAGCTTGCCCTCCACCACGTGGTAGGTCAGCACGCTGGTCAGCGTCTTCTTGTCGGCCAGCACCTTGTCGAGGTCGGCCTTCGGGATCTTCTCGAACGCGGAGTTCGCGGGCGCGAAGACCGTGATCGCCTCGGCCGAGTTGAGCGAGTCGACCAGGCCGGCCTTCTTGACCGCGGTCACCAGCGTCGACAGCACCGGGTTGCCGGACGCCGCCGTCGCCACCGGCACCTGCGCCATGGAGGCGAAGCTGCCCGGGTTGGCGTCGTCGGTCGGCACGGCCGAACAGCCCGGGCCGAAGTTCGTCATGGTGTCCGCGGGGGCGGAGGAGGACATCATCGGCGCGGCCGACGTCATCGTGGGGACCGGCTCGGCGGCCGTGGTGTCCGTGTCCGAGTCGCTGCCGCAGGCGGCGATCGAGACGGAGAACAGGGCGGCGGCCGCGACGGCGGTCAACTTCGAGACGCGCATTTCGTACCCCTCAGTAGTAGTTCGTGGCTTCACTCCTGATTCGTACCTGACTTGCACCCGGATTGGTCCTAGACGAAAGAAATCAGGGCGACCGGCGGAAGAGTGGGCTCCCTCGATCCCCCGGCGGGCTCGAGCGTCACGCCGAACCCGTCGCTGCCGGGCAGGTGCTCGACGATGCGCACCGCGGTGGACGCGCCCGCGGTGAGCACGCCGGCGTCGACCATCTCGGTGCCGTGCTGGGCCCAGAACTGGAACGCCTGGCCGGCCCGCGGCGCCGTGTCGGCACCCAGCAGCACCACCGACGCGTCGTGCGTCGCCGAGGACGCCACGGTCACCCGGCCGCCGCCCGTCATAGCCGAGCTGCGGACGATCACGTCGGGCGAGGCGAGGATCGCCTGCGTGCGCGCCGCTTCCTGCTGGGCGGCCGCGGCGACGGCGCCCTGATCGCGCACGCGCTGCTCCTGCACCGCCCACACGGTGGCCCCGGTCCCCGCGGCGAGCACCACGGCGGCGGCCGACGCGACAGCCCAGCGCGACAGGCGCGACCGCCCGGCCGCCCGCGGCGCGGGCCCGGCATCGTGCGGCGGCAGCTGACGGGTCCGGTGGATCGCGGCCATCACGTCGCTGCGGAGCCGGGGCGGCGGGATCGACCAGGTGCTGTCGGCCATCCGGCTCGCCGTCTCGCGCAGCTCGTCGAGCTCGGCACGGCAGGAGGCGCAGCCGCCCACGTGCCGCTCGAACGCCGCGCGCTCCAGATCGTCCACCGCGTCCAGCACATAAGCCCCGACCAGCGAGTGCACATCAGTCGGCGTCATGCGGTCACCTCCACGCCCAGGCAGTCCCGCAGGCGGATCAGGCCGTCGCGCATCCGGGTCTTCACGGTCGGCAGCGGCGTTCCCAGCAGATCGGCCACCTCGCGATAGGAGTGACCCTGGTAGTACGCGAGCGTCACAGCCTCGCGCTGCAGCTCGGTCAGGTCGTCGAGGCAGTGCCGGACGTGCTGGCGCTCCAGCCGGCCGGACACCTCCTCGGAGACCTGGTCGTAGGGCGTGTCGACGGACGCGGCCCCGACCTTCAGCGTGCGGTCGGCGGCGGCCTGCTCCGAGCGGACCCGGTCGACCGCGCGGCGGTGCGCGATGGTGAACACCCAGGACGTGGCGGAGCCCCGGTCACTGTCGTAGCGGGCGGCCGTCCGCCACACCTCGATCAGGACCTCCTGCGCCACCTCCTCGGCCTGCGCCGGGTCCCGCAGCACCCGCCGGACCAGGCCGTAGACGCGCGGGGCCACGAGATCGTAGAGGCGCGCGAAAGCCTTCTCGTCGCCCCGTGCCACGGCACGCAGCAACTGCCCCGCATCGGGCGGCGGTGGCGGCACCGCGGACAAATGGTCCGGGCGCCGCGCTGCGCCTTGCTCCGCCATCTCGGCCGCCTCTCGATCCGTCGAGCCCCCGCCTCCGGCTGCATCGCCGGCGGTCACGGGCATTCAACGCCGATTCGCGGCGGCGGGCCACGCGGATGGGTCCAGCCTGTGGATAACTCAGAGGTTCACGGTGCGACCGGTGCTGATCGACTCGGCCGCGGCGGCGAGAATGCGGCCGACCTCGGCACCGAAGGTGATGTCGAGCGGCGAGGCGGGCCCGCCTCCGGCGGCGGTGATCAGGTCGTCGACGGCCCGGCCGTAGGCCTCCACGGGCGCCCAGTCCACGGCCGGGACGGCCGCGACACCGGACTCGCCGTAGAAGGCGGCGTCCTCGCGCTCGAGCTTCTCCGGGGCGTCCACGGTGAGGGTGAGCGTGGTGATGCCGCCGCCCGCATGACCCAGCAGCACGTGTGTCATGTCCCGGGCGCCGGCCAGAGCGGTGACCCTGGTCACGGGGCCGAGCACGGGCAGCACCAGGGCGACCGCGTGCGGGCCGACGTCCCAGAGGCCGCCGCTCTCCTTGCGCCACGCGGACTCGCCGAACGGGTTGCCGGGCTGGAAGATGGAGCCGAAGTGGTCGACGCGGGCCTCGAGCCAGCCGCCGGCCGCCGCGGTCGCGCCGAGGAAGTCCTGGATCGCCGGCATCAGGCGGCGGGTGAAGAAGACCACGCTCGCCACGCCGCTCTCCGCGACGGCGGCCACGATCTCGTCGGTGGCCTCGGTGGTGAAGGCGACCGGCTTGTCGAGCAGCAGGTGCTTGCCGGCCCGGGCGGCGCGCAGGGCGATGTCGGCCTGCACGTCGGGCGGCAGCGCCACGGCGACAGCGTCCACGTCAGCGATCAGGGCGTCGACATCCGCGTACGGCGTGGCGCCGTGCTCCGCGGCGAGAGCGGCCGCTTTGCCGGGGTTGCGCCCCCACACGCCGACGAACTCGACCTCCGGATGCGCCGTCAGAGCCGGGGCGTGTGCCAGGTGGGCCCAGGGCCCCGTACCGAACAGTCCGAACCGCATGACCTGCCACCTTCCGAAGTGATCGCCCGGCCGAAAGCTAACACGCCCGGACCGGTCAGTACTCTGTGCCGGTGGTGATGAACGGCCCCCTCTCGCTCGCGACGATCGTGGTGGCGCTGGTGCTCGCGGTCTGGTATCTCGTGCGGTGCGCGCTCGACCGCCGGCCGAGCAACACGGACCTGTGGGCCATGCTGGGCCTCAGCGCGCTGGTCGTGGTCCTCGTCGTGGTCACGGTCGTCGGGCTCTTCGCCGGCGACCGGCCGGCCGACACGACCACGTTCGTCGGCTACCTCATCACCACCGTCGCTTTCGCGCCGGTCGGCGTCTATCTGGCCCGCCTCGAGCCGACCCGCTGGGGCACCCTCATCCTCGGCGTCGCCGCGCTGACGCTACCGGTTCTCGTGCTGCGCCTGCAGCAGATCGCGGAGGTGACCAGTGGCTGAGCAGCCCGCACCCACCCCGGCGCGTCCCCGGGACGCCGCCATCGGCTCCGGGCTCGGCCGGGTGCTGCTGCTGGTCTACGGGATCTTCGCGCTCTCCGCGAGCGCGCGGGCCCTCGTGCAGATCACCACGCACTTCTCCGAGGCGCCGCTGGCCTACCTGCTCTCCGCGTTCGCGGGGCTCGTCTACCTCGCCGCGACGGTCGGCCTCGCCGTCGGCGGCGCCCGCGGCCGCATGATCGCCCTGGTCAGCTGCTCGATCGAACTGCTCGGCGTGCTCGTGGTCGGCACGCTCAGCATCGCCGACGCGGTCGCCTTCCCCGACGACACCGTCTGGTCGCACTTCGGCAGCGGCTACGGCTACGTCCCGCTGGTGCTCCCCTTCATCGGCCTCTGGTGGCTCTGGCACAACCGCCCGCGCTGATCGAAGCTCGCCGGCGGGGGGCGGGGTTGATCTTCGAGCGTGACCACTCACGCACGTCGCCCGGTGGGGCTTCGCGTTCCGGACGCGTCAGCGGCCGGCGAAGCCGCACCGGGCCCTCGG
>CAKUMG010000680.1 GCA_934667465.1 uncultured Actinoplanes sp.
GAGCCGCAGAGCGTGATCAAGGCCCTCGACGCGAACCTGCGCGCCGGCACCCCGAACATCTCGCTCGCCGAGGGCGCCACCAAGTACGCCGCCGAGATCATCCCGCTCGTGGAGGACGTCTCGCTCGACACGATCTGGCTCGGGCTGCGCGCCCGCGGCACCGGGCAGGCGTACGGCGTCACCCGGTCCTCGCAGGTGCGGCTCTCCGCCGTGCGGGCCGAAGGGCCTGGCCGGCTCGCCGCGTATCTCACGGAGTCGTTCGGGCGGCCGGACATCGCGTTCGACTCGGGCGACGGGTTCACCGCGGCCGACGGGTACGCCGACGACACCGTGGACCTGCCGGCGGACGCGCACACGCACATGAGCTGGGCGTTCACCGAGCCGGGCGTGTACCGGCTGACGCTGCGCGCCGAGCTGGCAGTGACCGCGGACAGCAAGCCGGTGCCGCTGGGGGAGCAGACGTTCACGTTCGCCGTGGGCGTCGACCCGCACGCGGTGGCAGCGGGAGGCGCCGTGCTCGGCGCGGGGCATGCCGACCTGACCGTCGACGTGGACACCGGGGAGCTGTACGTGTACGCGGACCCGCACGGCGGCGGGGACGTGACCCAGGAACGGTACGAGGCCGCCCGTACGGTGATCGAAGTCCCCGCCAAGGCGCTGCAGGAGATCCCCGCCGGGCCGGGCTTCCGGTTCCTGGGCCGCCCGGGTCAGGAGATCCACCAGCTGCCCCAGGCGGTGCTCGGCCGGCACGTGCACGGCGAGATCGACCCGCACCTGTGGCAGGACGTGGGGAACGCCCAGGCCTACGCCGAGCTGATCCGCGACACGCTCATCGGCGTGGACCCGGGCGGCTCGGCCACCTACCGCGCCAACACCGAGCGCTACCTGCACGAGCTGAGCGCCCTGGACGCGTACCTCACCGCGACCATCGCCTCGATCCCGGCCTCGCAGCGCTATCTGGTCACCACCCACGACGCGTTCGGCTACCTGGCCCACGCCTACGGCATCCCGGTCGCCGGCTTCGTGACCCCGAACCCGGCCGTCGAGCCGAGCCTGGCCGACCGCCGCAAGCTCACCGAGACCCTGCGCAACCTGAAGATCCGTGCGGTCTTCCTGGAGCCGAACCTGCGCGCCCGCTCGTCCACGCTCACCGAGGTGGCGGGGGAGCAGGGCGTGGCCGTGTGCGACATCTACGGCGACGCGTTCGACGACCGGATCCGCAGCTACACCGCCATGATGCGCTTCAACGCGGACTCGCTGAAGCGCTGCCTCACCGAAGGACAGCCGTGAACCTCCTCGCCGCGGTGCTCGCCACCGCGCTCCTCGCCCCCTCGCCGGCCCCGGCCGACCAGAGCCTGGCCCCGGACCAGGGCGTCGCCTCCGGGTCCGCCGTGCTCGAGACGGGCCACGTCGACATCGGACCCCGCTACGACGGCGGGCGCTGGACCGTGCAGATCCACGACGACGAGGCCGCCCCGCCGATGTGGCGCAACCCGGACGACGCCGTGCTGCGCGTGCGGGACACCGCGCGGCAGCCGGTGCCGGACGACGACGCGTACGGCTTCCTGAACCAGCAGCCCGGCACCCCGGTCCACGTCGTGCCACAGACCCAGCAGCCCGGCGTGGTCTGGATCGGCTGGAACACCCAGGACCCCGGCGTCATGGGCGCCATCGACCGCGGCGTCACCATGACCCTGCGCGGCGTCCAGGGCCCCGGCCCGCTGCACGTCTATCTGCAGTCGGGCAACCTCGGCGCGCCCGAGGTGCTCTGGGACTCGACGAAGCCGCAGGCCCAGCCGATCTGGGTGGAAATGAACACGCACACCCACGCGAACTGGGTGTTCGGCGCGCCGGGCGGCTACCTGGTCGCCGTCGACATCGCCGCGGATCTGGCCGACGGGAGCGCCGTCACGGCGAGCGCGGTGCTGCGCTTCGCGGTCGGGGACACGGCCAACCCCGATGCCGTACGCGGGGAGCGGTTCACGGCGCCCCTCGCCGCCCTCGCCTCCGCTTCCGCGCCCGCCACCGCGTCGTCGCCGTCCCAGGACGACGCGCCACGATGGCTGCCCGTCGCGCTCATCGGCGCCGCGATCCTGCTCGCGGCCGGCATCCTTGCGCTCGTCCTGCGCGGGTCAGCCGCCCGCCGCCGCGCCGCCCGCGCGCACGCTCAGCGGGGCCGTGCCGCGCAGGAGCACTCCGAGCGGGAAAGCCGTACCGGACAGGACAGCGCCGGGCAGGACAGCGCCGGGCGGGAGACCCGCGCGTGAGCGACGCCGCCCTGACCCTGACCGGGGTCTCGGTCGACCTCGGCGGCCGCCCCGCCCTGCGCGACGCCACCCTGAGCGTGCCGGCGGGCGAGTTCGCGGGCCTGGTCGGCCCGAACGGCGCCGGCAAGACCACCCTGCTGCGCGCCGCCCTCGGCCTGGTCCCGCTGCGCTCCGGCACGGCGACGCTCGCGGCCGGGGGAGCGGGCTACGTCCCGCAGCGCCACGAGTTCGCCTGGGACTTCCCGGCCTCGGTGCAGGACGCCGTGATGAGCGGCCTGGTCCGGCGGATCGGGCTGTTCCGCCGGCCCGGCGTCGCGCACTGGCGGGCGGTGTGGGAGGCCCTCGACCGGGTCCGCCTCGGCGACCTGCGCACCCGGCCGGTCGGCGAGCTCTCCGGCGGGCAGCGGCAGCGTGTCCTCGTCGCCCGGGCCCTCGCGCTCGATCCGGCGATCCTGCTGCTCGACGAGCCGTTCACCGGCCTCGACATGCCGTCGCAGGAGCTGCTGACCGAGCTGTTCACCACCCTGGCCCGGGAGCGCGCGGTGCTGATGACCAGCCACGATTTGGCCGCCGCCGCGTTCACCTGCGACCGGCTGGTGCTGCTCAACCGTACGGTCATCGCCGCCGCGCCCTTCGCCGAGCTCGACGGCCGCGACGTCTGGATGCGCACGTTCGACGTCGGCCCCGACAGCCACCTGCTCAAGGCGCTAGGGGTCTGACGTGTCGCCGATCGACTTCCTCACGGACCTGGTCAACCCGGACCTGGCGTTCCTGCCCAAGGCGCTCGCGATCGCGGTCATGTCGGCGATCATGTGCGGCGTCGTGGGCTGCTACGTCGTGCTGCGCGGCATGGCGTTCATCGGCGACGCCGTGGCGCACGCGGTGTTCCCGGGCCTGGCGATCGCGTTCTTCTTCTCCGGCAGCCTGGTGCTCGGCGGCACGATCGCCGGCGTGGTCACCGCGCTGCTGGTCGCGGTGTTCTCGCAGAACCGGCGGCTCAAGGAGGACTCCGTCATCGGGGTGTTCTTCGTCGCGGCGTTCGCGCTCGGCATCGTGGTGATCTCCCGGGCGCCCGGCTACGCGGGCTCGCTGCAGCAGTTCCTGTTCGGCTCGATCACCGGCATCCCCGACCGGGACCTGTACGTGGTGGGCGGCACGGGCCTCGCCCTGCTGACCGTCGTCGCCCTGCTGCACAAGGAGTTCGTCGCTGTCACGCTGGACCGGGAGATGGCCCGCGCGCTGGGGCTGCGTACCTTCTGGCTCGATCTCGTCCTCTACGTGCTGGTCACGCTCGCCGTCGTGATGGCCGTGCAGACCATCGGCAACATCCTGGTCCTCGCGCTGCTGGTCACCCCGGCCTCGGCCGCCCGGCTGCTCACCGACCGGCTGACCGTGATGATGCTGCTCGCCCCCGCGATCGGCGCCGCCGGTGCCCTGGTCGGCCTCTATCTGTCCTGGTCCTGGGACCTCCCGGTCGGCGGCACGATCGTGCTCGTGCTGACCGCGGTCTTCCTGCTCGCGTACCTGTTCGCACCCCGCCACGGGGTCATTGCTCTGAGAGGACGAACCACGTGAAAGTCACTGCGGCTCTGACGGCCCTGACCGTCGGGCTCGCCACCGTCCTGGTGCCGGCGGCCGCGTCCGCCGCCGCGCCGCCACGGATCATCGCGGGGGTGCACGCCGACGCGGTGTCCACCTTCCTCGACGACGGCACGCTGACGCTGGGCTCCAAGGCCGACGTCGAGGAGGGCAACGGCACCCGCTTCGCCGCCGCCGACGTCGTCTTCCAGCTCGAGAACGAGGCCAAGGCGACCGTGCCGGCCGGCTTCGAGTTCATCGCCCCGGCCGGCACCGACGTCTGGATCGCGCCGGAGTCCAACCCCGGATCCGGCCGCCTGTGGCCCGGATTCTCGACCGAGTCGGTGCCCGGCGGTGCCGTCGAGGGCAACCAGACCACGTTCACGCTGACCGGCGT
>CAKUMG010000681.1 GCA_934667465.1 uncultured Actinoplanes sp.
GGGCCGCGCCGGCGCGCCGCGACCATTCGGGGGTGTCAGCAAACAATGGAATACAGCCTTCCCGGCGGGGAGATGATCACTGTTTCGAGAGGTCCGTCCGGTCGCCGGTCGCGCGCTTTACCACTCGCACTGCCGCGTCATTCTGCGGTCGTCCACCCCGGCTGATGCCCGGACAGGATATAGGCGGACGTCCACCTTGGCTACCGCCCCGGGCAGGGGCTTCGTCGCGCTCGGCGGGCGCGGGATCGTCTTGACCGGTTCAGAAGGCAAACGTCCGAGCGCCGGGGTCTTCCGTGGCCCGCGAGCGGTGTCAAAGCATCATCGAGCGTGCACTCCGCGTTTCTCCCAAGCATTCGAACGAGCGGAAGTAAAGCCCGCAGTCGCGATTTTCCCGTCCGCAACCGGTGCCCGCGGACGATCGAGGTCGATCGTCAGTCGTCACTGACTGCGCGACGAGGATAAACCGTACCCGTACCGACGGACCTGGCGGGCTCTCACTCCGCCGCGCGCATCTCGTCCGGCGGGAAGAGGTTGACAGTGGAGCGGTGGTTTGTGTCCGCTGTGGTGGCGTTGAATGGCATCTACAGTGGATTGCCCGATCCTGCTGATCAAGGGGTGTGCGGGCCCGGCGCCGAGGGCTGCGCGGCCCGGACCGGCCGCTGCGGAGACGGGAATCGAGGCAGCCTGGTTGGGGCGGATCTCCCGGCTGTTGCCGGATTCGCGAACCGGGTTGCCCGTGGTGACAAAGTCCACACGATGCCCCGGCGGCCCCCGCCTCAGCCGTCCCGCGCTGTCGCTGTCGCTGTCGCTGTCGCCGTCGCCGCCGCCGCCGCCGTCGCCCTCGCCGTCATCGTCGCCGCCGGGGAGCTCGGCACGCCATTTGGCGAGCGCCCGGCGGGCCATGGCGGTCCGCCGGTCGTCGGGGCCGTAGCTGCGTTCCCGCTCCGGAAGGTGGGCCAGGCCAGCGTCACCACCGCGCTGGTGAACACGTCGAGCGGTACGCCGTTGGGGTCCAGCAGCGCCGCCAGCTCCAGCAGGGGCCGGGCGAGCCCGGCCGGCGCCCGCCCGTCGGCCAGCGCGATCGACACCGACCAGGTGGTGGCGACGGTCGCCGCGTAGTCGTCGGGCAGCGCCTCCGGCAGCAGCTCGCGCAGGGGACGCCGGTCGAGCCGCGCCGCGTACTGCGCGCAGGTGATGCCCTGATCCAGCACGTACGCGACGGCCTGCGAGAGCGCCAGGGGCAGCTGGCCCAGCTCGGCGGCGAGCCCGGCCGCCCCGGTCGCGAGGTCGGGCCGGCCGGCCAGCTTCTCGGTCAGGTAGCGCAGCGACTCCGCAGGGGTGAACACGCCGACCCCGATCAGCTGTCGTCCGGCCCGCAGCGCGGCGTCGGTGCGCCGGGTGGTCACCACCGTGCGCCCCGCCCCGCCCGTGGGCGGCCAGAGGCCGAGCAGGTGGTTGGGATCGCCCAGGTCGTCGAGGACGATCAGCCAGGGCCGGCCGGTCGCGGCCAGCCAGGCGAGGAACCGCTCCGCGCCGCACCGGGGGTCTGCCTCGGCCACGCCGGTGAGCTGCTCGTGCGCTAGCCCGTAGGCCGCGACGACGTTCTCCCGGGCTGCCGCGTTGACCCAGACGAGCAGGTCGACGGCGGTGTCCCGCCACGGCGCGTGGGCGAGCGACGCGGCGAGCTGGGTCTTGCCCACCCCGCCGAGCCCGGCCACCACCTGCCCGAGCACCACGGTGGTGCCGGCCGCGGCCAGCTCGCGGTCGGCGGCCCGGGCCTGGCGGCAGTCGGCGAGCGGCGGCACGACACCCACCCGCACCGGCCACTCGGTGGCCGGCGGGTGCAGGTGGAACTGGTTGATCTGAGTGTTGCCATGGCCGACCTGGACACCCTTGAACTCGGCCATGCCGTCCAGAGTAGAGGCTGCGGCGGCCCGGCTGCAGACGCGAGAAGGGCCGCACAGCTCGGAAGCTGTGCGGCCCTGTCACATCTGGTGCGCCGCGTAGGACTTGAACCTACAACCCGCGGATTAAGAGTCCGCTGCTCTGCCAGTTGAGCTAGCGGCGCTCACCGACACGAGAACATTAGGCGACGCCGGGATGGGCGCCTGCACCGGGCCACCCTCAACGAGACCTGCGCCACACGCGACCGCTTCCTGCCGGCCGCAGTGGGACTTTGTCGGAAGAACGACAACGGCCCCGGCTCGCTGCTTGAGTGCAGGAGATCGGGGCCGTGATCAAAGGTGCGCCGCGTAGGACTTGAACCTACAACCCGCGGATTAAGAGTCCGCTGCTCTGCCAGTTGAGCTAGCGGCGCTCGCCTGGTGACGGGAGAAACATTAACACGGCTCCGCGGACCCCCGAAATCGGGCCCTTCACCTGCGGTGGCGGCCGGGGCTCGAGAGGCGGCTGTGCCGCACGGGGTCTCCTGGGCGTGATCTTGTGAGGGTCGGTGGCCTTCGCGCGCGCGGGGGTGGGCAGGTGCCCCGCGCTGCGGCATGATCTCGGTGACCCGCGCCGGATGCCCGCAAGATCACTGGATGCAACCTCCCGTCGGTGGACAGCGTCAGTTGCTTCGGTAGGGCAGGATGTCCGCGCGGAACGTGAGAAACGGGGCAGAGGATGGTCAGCATGCGGCGCTCGCTCCTGGCGGTCGTGACTTTGGTGGTGGTGGCTCCCCTGGGGCTGGCCGCCTGCGGGGATGACAAGGACAAGCCGGGCTCGGCCGCGTGGGCGGAAACGGGCGCTTCGTCCGCGCCTGCCCCGGCTTCGTCGCGGCAGCCCGAGTCCGGGACGGTGGGCGGCGGCACGGAGACGCCGCCCGCGGAGAGCACCGCCGTGACGCTCGCGGTGACTCCCGCGGCGGGCAAGAAGAGCGTGCCGGTCAGCGCCGAGATCGGGTTCAAGGTGTCCGGCGGCAAGGTGACGTCGGTCTCGCTCAAGGACGACAAGGGCAAGGCGGTCAAGGGCGCGCTGCGCGCGGACGGCTCGTCCTGGGTGCCCGCATCGCCGCTCAAGAACAGCAAGAAGTACCAGGCGACCGTCACCGCCACGGACGACGCCGGCGCGACGCGGACCGAGAAGACCTCGTTCACCACGATGGGTCAGCCGGCCCGCCGGACCGGCACCGGCCTCTACCTCTTCGACGAGCACACCTACGGCGTGGCGATGCCCGTCGTGGTCGAGTTCAGCCCCGGCATCAAGAAGGCCGACCGGGCCGCGGTGCAGAAGCGCATGTTCGTCGAGACCACGCCCGCCCAGCCCGGCACCTGGTCGTGGACCGACAGCGGCACCCAGGCCTTCTACCGCGGGCCCGAGTTCTGGAAGAGCGGCACCGAGCTCTCCGTGCGCATCGCGGTCGGCGGCTTGCCGACCGGCGGCGGGCGCTACGGCGACCGGGATCGCTCCGCCGACGCCAAGATCGGGCGTAGCCTGGAGATGAAGGTCGACAACAAGACCAAGAAGATGACCGTCGTCCAGGACGGCAAGACCGTCCGCACGATGCCGGTCAGCCTCGGCAAGAAGAGCACGCCGTCGTCGAGTGGCACCATGGTCGTGATGGAGAAGAAGGAAAGCACCGTCTTCGACACCATGGACGAGCTGCCCCCCGGCGAGGGCTACCGCACCGACATCGACTTCGCGCAGCGGTTGACCTGGGGCGGGGAGTACATCCACTCGGCGCCGTGGTCGGTGGGGGATCAGGGCCGCCGAAATGTGTCACACGGCTGTGTCAACCTGTCCCCGTCGAACGCGCGCTGGCTCTTCGGCAAGACCCTGATCGGTGACCCGATCGTGGTCCGGGGCACCGAGCGCAAGCTCGCGTACGGCAACGGCTGGACCCCGTGGGACACCAGCTGGGAGAAGTTCGTGGCGGGAAGTGCCCTGCCCGTGGCCCCCGAGCTCGCCCGCGCGGGTCAGTGACGAAGGTTCAAAGCTAAAGTTCCGGGCGGGGCCTGGCACGAATCCGGGATTGGGGCTTCCGCCATCCATGACGGATGATGGTCGCCGGACGAGGGTGCGGTGAGAGGGATCATGAGGCTTCGAGGATCGACCGGCAGGACGGCAGGCCGTCGGTGGCGCACCGCCACGGCGGCGCTGGTCGCCGCGGGAGTCCTGCTGAGCGCGGGATGCAGCGGCAGCGACAAGTCCGCGTCGCCGGCCTGGCAGGGTGGTGCGGGCAGCAGCGCCGCGCCCAGCGAGGACTCCTCGCCGCAGCCGCCGCAGAGCACGGTCGCCGTG
>CAKUMG010000682.1 GCA_934667465.1 uncultured Actinoplanes sp.
TGTTCGGACATCCCGGACACGTATCGGGGCGCTTTCGGGTGCAGCCCGTGGATGTGTCCGACGCGCGCGTTGCCCCGGTGCACCCCCGCCCGCACCTCGACCATCACCGGCGACGGGCATGCGGGCGCGTAACAGGTCCCGTTCCCGAGAACCCAGAGCGCGACACGGACCCGCGCGGGGACGTTCACATCGATCACGACAGCAGCTCCCCTGGTCAAGCCCCCCGGTTGACCCAGCCCCTCGAGCAGACCACCGCCGCTGCCACCCCGCAACCATGCCGCCGAATTCATTCACGTGGCCGAAAGTCACGCCCACGATCATCCGGCCGCGGTCCATCCGCCGATTTTCGAGCAGATTGCGCTCCTCGTCGCATCGACGATCTTTCTGGCGTCGGCGGCCTCCACCTCGAACTGCGTGGCCGCCCCGTTCACCACCTCGGCATCGCTCCCGCCCCGCCGGATGTTGCTGCAGATCTCCCCGGCGCGGCGCAGCACGTCCTCGTCCTGCGCGAGGCGTTCATCGATCTCTGCGAGCGCCGCCCGATAGGCCTCGACCGTCTCGTCGGGGAATCGCCACCCCGGCTCGAGGAAGGCGTCGGACGGGTGCGACTCGGCCGGCGCCGCGCTCGTCGGCGCTGCCGCGGGTTCCGTTCCCGCGTCGGCACACCCCACGAGCGCACCCGCCGTCGCCACCGCGACGATCCACCCCCGTACCCACACAAAAGCCTCCCCATTGGACGTGACGTAGTCAGGATCTACCGAGCTCGCGTCGGCGAACCATCAGCCCCAGCACCTACCCGCGCCGATCACCGATCCCATAGCCCACCAACGAGGCGATCGCCAGACCGAAAACGACACGGGCAAGCGGTGGCCGTTCGTGAGCGCTCGGCATCGTTGCAGCATGCCGGGGAACGTGGCGTGCCGCACCCCGGCCGGTGAGCAAGGGAGAGGTCTACAGGTCACGCACGTAGAGCCGTAGCGTCACCGGGGTCCCATCGGGTCGCTTGTCGGTGCCGGACGTGAACTCGTGGACGTAGCCGAACCCGCTCTTCTCGGCGACGCGGACGGATGCCGTGTTGCCGGGCTCGACCCGGAGGGCGGCGCGTGTTCCGATGCGATTCTCACGCATGAACTCGAGGATGAGACGGACGGCTTCGCCCGCGACTCCGCGCCCGCGGGCCCACGGGTGCACGGCGTAGCTGATGTTGACGTCGCCGGGTTCCAGGCCGTCCAGGTCATCGGGGTCGCAGTCGACGTATCCGGCGAGGCGGTCACCGCGCCACCCGCCGAGCCACGGAGATCGATCGAGCCAACCGGGTTACGGCAACTCGTGAAAGACTGGCACCCGGGTCGGGCCGCACGCCGGGGACAAGCTCAACATGAGGAGAAACATGGCATCGGTGCTCCACGTGGCGACGACCGGCTCGGACTCGGGTGACGGGTCGGAGCATGATCCCTTTCGGACGATCAACCGGGCGGCCGGGATCGCGCAGCCGGGCGACACCGTGGTCGTGCATGCGGGGGAGTACCGCGAGTGGGTGACGCCGCGGCGGGGCGGGCTCAGCGACACGCGGCGGATCACCTACGAGGCCGCGGCCGGGGAGCACGTGGTGATCAAGGGCTCCGAGCGGATCACCTCGTGGGCGAACGACGGTGGCACCGTGTGGACGGTCACGCTGCCGAACGCGTTCTTCGGGGACTTCAACCCGTACGAGCAGGAAGTGACAGGCGACTGGATCGTCTATGCCGACGGCGCGCCCCGCAAGCATCTCGGTGACGTCTATCTCGACGGTCGTAGCTTCTACGAGGCCGGCTCGCGCGCCGAGCTCGACGACCCGCCGCTGCGGACCGAGGTGCTCGACGACTGGACCGGGCTGACCGTTCCGGTTCAGGACCCCGAGCAGACCCGATTCGTCTGGTACGCCGAGGTCGGTGCCGGGACGACGACGATCTGGGCCAACTTCCAGGGCGCCGACCCCAACACCGCGCTGACCGAGATCAACGTGCGGCGCTCGGTCTTCTATCCCCTGCGACCCCACCTCGACTCCATCACCGTACGGGGTTTCGAACTGGCCCAGGCGGCGTCCCCGTGGACCCCGCCGACGGCCGACCAGCCCGGTCTCCTCGGCCCCAACTGGGCCCGCGGCTGGGTCATCGAGGACAACGTCATCCACGACGCCAAGTGCTCCGCGGTCTCGCTCGGCAAGGAGGCGTCGACCGGCCACAACCATGCCCTCGAGCGCGGCGACAAGCCCGGCTACCAGTACCAGCTGGAATCGGTCTTCGCCGCCCGGCAGATCGGCTGGGACCGCGAGCACATCGGCTCGCACGTCGTGCGCCGGAACACCATTTACGACTGCGGCCAGAACGGCATCGTCGGGCACCTGGGTTGCGTGTTCTCGACGATCGAGGACAACCACATCTACAACATCGCGCTCAAGCGGGAGTTCTACGGCTACGAGATCGGCGGCATCAAGCTGCACGCCGCGATCGACGTGACGATCCGGCACAACCGCATCCACGACTGCTCGCTGGCCACCTGGCTGGACTGGCAGACGCAGGGCACCCGCATCTCGCGCAACGTGTTCTACGGCAACAGCCGCGACCTGTTCGTCGAGGTCAGCCACGGGCCCTACCTGGTCGAGCACAACGTGTTCGCGTCGCCGGCGTCGCTCGAGCTGTTCAGCCAGGGCGGCGCGTTCGTCGGCAACCTGGTCCTCGGCACCCTGCGCCTCGAGGCGGTGCTCGACCGCGCCACCCCGTACCACCGCCCGCACAGCACCCAGGTCGCCGGGTACGCGTTCATCATCGGCGGCGACGACCGCTTCGCCGGCAACGTGTTCGTCGGCCGCGACCCGGCCACCGCCTACGGCCCCGGCGCCTTCGGCGAGAGCACGGCCCTGAGCGGCACGGCCGGCTACGACGGCGCCCCGGCCTCCTACGGCGAATACCTCGAGCGGGTCGGCGGCCCCTCCCGCGGCGACCACCGCCGCTTCGCCGGCGTCCCCCAACCCGTCTATTCACGGGCCAACGTGTACGCCGCGGGCGCTCAGCCCTTCGCCGGCGAGCGCGACCCCGTCCTCCTGGACACCGCGACGGTCTCCGTGTCCGACGAGGGCGACACGGTGTGGCTGGTCACCGAGCTGCCCGCGGCCTTCGACGGCGCCCGCCTGCCCCCGCTCAGCGGCAAGGACCTCGGCCGGGTCCGGCTCGTCGACGCCGAGTTCGAGGAGCCGGACGGCAGCCCGGCCCTGATGGACGTCGACCTGACCGGGACGCCCAAGGTGCCGGGCGTCCCGTACGCCGCGGGGCCCCTGGCCGGGCTCGCCTCGGGCAACGCCCGGACCCGCATCTGGTGAGCCCGGACACCGGGCGCTCGCCTCGCGGCGGGCCGCCCGGTGGCGCGTACGGCCGTCAGCCGGTGCATAGATACATGAAGATGCCCGGGCCGCCGTCAGATGGCTTCGCGTACACGAGGCCGCCGTCCGTGACGCCGATCGGGTCGGGCCGGATGCCGTCCCGGGGCTGCAGGTCGACGTTGGCGTCGTCGCGCACGATCGTGCCGCCCACGGCGACCCAGCCCGCGGCGTTGACGGCCCGCACGGGCGAGTCGACGGGCAGCTCCTTCACGTCGCCGCTGGTCAGGTCCCAGCGGACCGCCGCGCCCGAGGGGACGAGGTTGCCGGCGGCCCAGGTGCCCCGGGTCGTGTGGACGTAGGCGTAGGTGCCGTCCGGGACAGCCAGTTCCCGGCCCCGGCCCTGCTGGTCCCAGATGTACGGGATGGTGAGTCCGGGCTGCGTGGCCGAGGGCAGGTTGCCCAGGATCCGGCCGTCGTCGGTGAGGGCCGTGGCGTCGGCGCCCGGAGGCAGCGGCAGCCTCGTCGCGGTCCGCGACCCCGCCTTCCACAGCAGCACGACCTCGGCGCGGGTGCTCCCGGAGCCCGGGAAGGCGCTGGCGACGACGTCCCCGTCCGCGTTGAGGGCGGCATCCCGGTAACTCCAGATGCCCGGCGGCGCGTCCAGCTTCTCCAGCTCGCCGTCGACATAACGGACCACCGTGGAGTTCTCCCCCTCGGGCGCGCGCGCGACCCCGGCCACGGTGCCGCCGGCGTTGACGGCGGACGCGGTGAGGAGCTTCCCCAGCCCGGGCAGCAGCCTCGGGGAGCCGTTCGTCCACAGGATCGGGCGGACCACGCCGTCGCCCATGGGGGTGTCGGCGTCGCTGTACATGGTGGTGACG
>CAKUMG010000683.1 GCA_934667465.1 uncultured Actinoplanes sp.
CCCGGACGCCGGGATCACGGTCGCCACGAAGATGGGCCGCCGCGTCGAGCAGGTGCCCGAGAACTACACCCGCGAGCACTTCCGCGCCTGGAACGACCGCTCGCGCGAGAACCTGGGCGTCGAGACGCTCGACCTGGTCCAGCTGCACTGCCCGCCCACGCCGGTGTACGACCGGGACGAGGTCTTCGACGCGCTCGACGAGCTCGTGGAGGAGCGACGCATCGCCGCCTACGGCGTGTCGGTCGAGACGTGCGCCGAGGCGCTGCGGGCGATCGCCCGCCCGCGCGTGGCGACGGTGCAGAACGGGTCGCTCGAGGAGATCGTCGTCGGTCCCGCCCGCGAGAACGACGGCACGTTCAACCTCATGGGCGGCCTGCGGACCTCGATGGCCACCTGCGGCTACCGGGACATCGCGGAGTTCAACCGGGCCGACCACGGTCTGTCCTCCGGAGCGGGGGTCAGCGCGGCGACGCCATGACGTTCTGCAAAGCGGCCGCCGCCCTGTGCACCATCGGAGCGAATCGGTCCGTGGACCGCGGTTCCACGGAAGCGATCTGTAATGCCGCTCGTCGCCCGGACGGCAGGAGAACCGGGGCGGCGTAGCAGGTGAAGCCTTCCTGGACAGCGCTGTGATCAGAACTGACGCCAGGATGGCGGCGCATGGGCGCCATTGCCCTTGGGCCGGCAAGCACCTGCCCGGACGCGCTGAAGTGCGGCATGGGATCACCTGGGCGGTGCCCGACCGGCAGACTCGTCTGGCCGGGCACCGTCTCCAGCACGACAACGAACTCGTTGTCCGGGACCACCAGCGAAGCCGTGGCGCCGGTGCCCGTCCGCAACGACCGCAAGACCTCGGCCGCCGCTTCGCGCAGGCCGGAGTACGGCTCGACGTGGCGCGCCAACCCCATCAGGCCGGACGCCAGCGACCAGTGACCCTCGATGAGAGCCACGGCACCAGCCTCACGCAACTGTGCCAGCAACCGATGCACCGTCGGCCGTGGAATCCGCGTGAGGCGGACCAGCTGCGCCACCTGGCCGTCCGGCGTCGTCTGCGGCAACGCGTGCAGGAGCTGGAAGGCCCCTTCGATCACGCCGCGGCCGGGTCCGGCGCTCACGACGAGGCCTCCGCGGCGAGTGCCAGGGCGGCCAGGGTCTGCTTCATGGTCGTGCGGTTGCGGACCGAGCGGGGCACGAATCCGCACGTGACGACGTTGAACAGGTGGTAGAACGGTGACCGCCGGTCGACGGTGCGCTCGACGACCTCGCAGCCGCCCGGGCGCGCGGTGACCTCGTACTCCCAGGTCGACACCGGCTGGTCGTTGGCCTCGACGGCGAAGGCGAAGCGCCGGCCGGGGTCGGCCACGGTCACCGTGCAGATGGTGCTCCACCGCGTCCACGGGCGCTGGTTGTCCCCGCGGAACGTGGAGCCGACCGCGCCGGGCTGCCCGGTGAGCCACTCGGCGCCGGCGGCCTCGGGGCTCCAGTCGCGCATGCGGGTGACGTCCGCGATCAGGTCGTACACCTTCTCGGGGCTGGCCGCGATGAACCGGCGGACTTCCACGGACACCCTTGTTCTCCTGTCTTCCGCGAAACCTGCGACTGCTCACGTTCCTCGTCGGTGAGCACGATCGGTACTGCCACCGTGCAGAGCTTCGGCGCTCGTCCCGACGGGGCGGATCTCCCGTCGCGGGGAACGCTGTCACGCATCGGCGATCAGCTGGGCACCGCGCTCGCCGATCATGATCGAAGGCGCGTGAATGTTCCCGCGGGGCAGCGTCGGCATCACCGACGAGTCCACGACGTGCAGGCCGGTCACCCCGTGTACGCGCAAGCCGGGATCGACGACTGACGCCCCGTCCATACCGGCCCGGCAGGTGCCCGCGGGATGGTTGATCGAGATCGCCGAGGCCCGGACCGCCTGATCGAGTGTGGTGTCGTCGGCTGCGCCGGGCAGAACCGGCTCACCGGTGACCGCCCGGAAGATCGGGCTCTCACCCAGCGCCATCGTCGCGCGCAGGCCGTCGATGAGCAGGCGACGGTCCTGCTCACTCTCCAGGTAGCGCATGTCCACGGCCGGGTTCTGCGCCGCGTCGGCCGAACGGAGCCGCACGGTTCCCCGGCTCTGCGGTGTCAGGAGCGTGACCAGACAGGTGAACCCCGGCCGTCCACTGCCGGACAGATCGATCAGCATCGGCAGCAGCTGGATGTCGGGGGCCGCAGCGCCGGAGCCGACCCGGAGGAAGCCTGCGGCCTGGCCGACCGAGGCGAGCGGGCCGCTTCGTTCCCGCGCGTAGCGGGTGAAGTTCTCCTCGGTGTACGCGTCGAGCCAGGTCGAGCCGTGCGTGACCGGCCAGATGACCATGGCCGAGAGGTGGTCCTGCAGGTTGCCGCCCACGCCGGGCAGATCGGCGACGATGTCGATGTCGTGGTCGCGCAGGTGGTCGGCCGGTCCGATCCCGGACAGCATGAGCAGTTGGGCGGAGCGGACTCCACCCGCTGACAGGACAACCGAATCAGCATGCACGATCGTCAGTGCGCCCGAGTCATCGAGGTATTCGACGCCGATTGCGCGTCCCCGGTCGGTGAGGACGCGGCGGACCAGTGCTCCGGTGCGTACCTCGAGGTTGGGTCGATCCATCGCCGGGTGCAGATAACCGTGGGCGGCACTGACCCGCTCCCCGTCGCGCAGGTTGCCGTACATCAGCCCGACACCATCGAGCTCGGCGCCGGTGAAGTCGCGGTTGAGCGGCAGGCCGTGGTCGGCCCCGGCCGCGATGAAGGCCAGGGAGAGCGGGCTGACGTCGCGGGCTGTGGTCACCGGGATGGGACCGCCGGTGCCGTGCCAGTGCGACGCGCCGAGTTCGTGGTCCTCACTGCGCTTGAAGGCGGGGAGCACCTCGTCCCAGCTCCAGCCCTTCATGCCGCCCGCAGACCAGGCGTCGTAGTCGAGCCGGTGGCCGCGGAACCAGGACTGGTAGTTGATCGAGCCACCACCGCCGAGCAGCCGCCCGCCCGAGATCGGGATCTCCCGCCCGGCCAGTTGCGGCTGCGGTGTGGTGGTGTAGCTCCAGTCGAGCGGGCCCCGCAGCAGCTGGAAGACACCGTGCGGCGCGGAGATGTTCGGATCCACGTCGGCCGGGCCGGCCTCCAGGAGCAGCACCCGGCGATCGGCGTCCTCCGAGAGCCGGGCGGCGGCGACTGTACCGGCTGCTCCACCACCGACGATGATGTGATCGTAACCGTCGGTGGGGCGTACGTGTGTCATGCGGTTCTCCTGCGAATGAAGGTGTTCGGCCGGGAGCAATGCTCGCGCGGCTGGAACCCGGACCGGCTCGCGAAATTGCGGCGCGCTACCGGCCGATTGCGGAGTTTCGCGTGAGGCCGCCGTGTGCACTGCGGTAGGCGCTCGGGCTCACGCCGTGGTGAGTGCGGAAGATCGCGGCGAACTGACCGGCGCTGCGATATCCGCAGTGCGCGGCGACGGCGGCGACCGGCATCGTGGTCGTGGTGAGCAGCTCGGCGGCGGTCCGGGCCCGCAGGCGGCGCAGGTATCTGCTCGGGGTGAGGCCGGCGCCGGCGGCGAACGTACGGATGAAGTGGAACTTGCTGACGTTGACCACCGCGGCCAGGTCGTCGACGGTGACGTCGTCGGCCAGGTGGGCGCGCATGTAGTCGGTCACCTGCTCGATCTGCCGGGCACCCAGCGGCCGACCGGTGCCGTCCGGCGGCGGCGCCGCAGTCCGGGCCCGCAGGTCCAGCTGGGCGACCAGCGCATGGGCGATGGAGTCGGCGTAAAGAGGTCGAGCCGCCGGCGTCCAGTGCCCGCAGGAGCGCCCAGGCGCCGGCCGACAGGAACGGATCGCTGAGTGTCACCTCGTCGGGGATGGGCCCACTCCCCCCGGGTTCGGTCGACAGGTGCAGCTGCAAGGACCGCAGGGGTGCGCGCGAGGTGGCCCGCCAGCGTACGCGGGCGTCATGACCGGGCGCGACGACGCACAGCGAGCCGGGGCCACGGGAGTCACGCCGCCAGGTGCCCCGGTCTCGGCGCTCCATGACGAACTGGCCGCTGGTGATCAGGACCAGCAGCACCCGGTCGGGCCGGAACGTGAACTCCTCGGCTCGGGGCGGGTCGGCGTACGTCATCGCCTCGACCGACCTCCAGCCCAGGCTCGCACTCGAGGCGAGCATGCGCGACGGCAGGCCCGCGGGTGATCGGTCGATCTCCGCCGGCGGTGCGC
>CAKUMG010000684.1 GCA_934667465.1 uncultured Actinoplanes sp.
GGAAGGACGCTGTGGTATGGGCGTGCCGGGTAGAAGATCTCGCTGGAGCGCAGCAGTCGGGCAAGTCCGGCCGGCACAGGGGCTGGCGGTACGCGTCCTGATCGGCCAGGCCCTGCATCAGATGCCGGGGCTGTCGGCAGAACTGCCGTCCTTGATAGCGGATCGGCGGTTCGGCTTACGGCCCGAACGGACGGTGCTGGGACAATCGGATCTTGGTAGTGGGGTACTGGCGGCCTGACCCTCGTGCATGGGCGTCGTGTTGGTCGCCGGATGATGGGTAGGTGACCGACGTGCCAGAGGATGACCGGTTCCCGCGAACGGTGGGCGTGCCCGAGACTGTTGCCCGGGCCTTCGATGAGCTGCCGGTGCTGGCGGCGGCGTGCGAGGGTCCGAAGATGCGCTTCGTGGCAACCAGCGCGCTCTTTCGCGCTTCGCTGGGGCGCTCGGAGGTGATCGGTGTGCCGTTGCGGGAGGCGTTCGCGGAGATGCAGGAGCAGTTGACCCTGGATCTGTGGGATGAGGTGTATGCCACGGGGCAGCCTGCTGTTCAGCGTGAGTACCGGGCGCAGACACGAGCTGAGGACGGCACGTTGATCGAGCTTTTCCTCGACTTCGTGATCGTGCCGATGCGGGCTCCGGATGGAACGGTCACCGGAGTGGTGGCCACAGGCACCGACGTCACAGCTGCGGTGCAGGAACGTCGCGCTGCGGAGGAGCGCGCCGGTGAGGCGCAGCGCCGCTATGTCGAGGCCCGCGATGTCGTACGAACTTTGCAGCAGGAGCTGCTGCCCGCCGGTGTGCCGGTGTTGCCGTGCGTCCGGCTTGCAGCGAGTTATCTGCTCGCCGACGCCGACACCGCCGCGGGTGGGGACTGGTACGACGCGGTGACGCTCTCGGATGGTCGGGTCGCGCTGGTCGTCGGTGATGTGGTCGGTCACGGGGTGGCTGCCTCGGCGGTCATGGGTCAGTTACGCGTCGTGCTCCGAGAAAGACTGATGGCGACCGGTGACCTCAAGGCGGCGATCGGTGCGCTCGACGCGCTGGCTGAGGTGACCCGCGGCGCGCAGGCGGCCACGGTGTGCGTCATGGTGCTCGACCCGCACACCGGCGACCTGTCGTACTGCACCGCAGGTCACCCACCGCCGCTGCTGCTGCTGCTGCCGGATGGTGGCGAAGCCCGCTACCTGCCGGCCTCCGGCGCCGGCCCGCTGGGCACCGGCTCGACCTTCCCGGTCGCTTCCGAGCAACTCGCCGTGGGCGACATGATCCTGCTCTATACCGACGGCATCCTCGAACGCCCCGGACGGGACCTGGCGGGCAGTAGCGTCGAACTGGCGCAGGTCGCCGCGGACGTCGCTGCCGGCCGGGTCTTTCGCGGCGACTCTCCGTGGCCGGTCGATCGGCTCGCCACTCAAACCTTGGAGGTGCTGACCCGCACCACCGGGCACAGCGACGACATCACCTTGCTCGCCGCTCAACGCACCGACCCCCCGGCGGGCTTCAGCACGCGGCGCGAGGCCGACACCGCCATGTTGCGCGACATTCGCAGTGACCTCCACGCGTGGCTGACCATCATCGGCGCGTCCGAGCAGGATGTGACCGCTGTCGAACACGCCGTGGATGAGCTGGTCACCAACGCATGCGAACACGCCTATGTCGACTCCGCGAACCGGCACGAGGTCTCCGTCAGCGCCACCCTCACCGCGACAGGGCGCCTGCAGGCCGAGGTCCGTGACCAGGGCCGGTGGCGCACCCCGAACCCGTCACCGGACCGTGGACTCGGCCTGGTCATGGCCGGCAAACTGGTCGACATGCTGCAGCTGGAGCACGACGAAACCGGCACCGTTGCCGCCGTCGAGCTTGAGCTGTCCCGGCCCGCCCAGGTGCTCACCGCCGCGGACCTGGCTTCCGGCGTCGGCACATCTTCGAAGCCGTCGGCTGAACCGTTCTTGATCCTCGAGCAGCCGTCGGCGCCGAGCCCGCGCCTGCGTGTCGACGGCCCGGTCGACGCCCACACCACCCCCGAACT
Organism: uncultured Actinoplanes sp.; assembly: GCA_934667465.1. GTDB lineage: Bacteria > Actinomycetota > Actinomycetes > Mycobacteriales > Micromonosporaceae > Actinoplanes. Next base: position 2,030 of record CAKUMG010000684.1, read on the forward strand.
GGACAACGCAGTACGGTTCGCAGGCGCCGCGGGCACCCGGGAGCTGATCGTTGACCTCACCGGCGTCACGCACCTGGCGAGCGCCGCGGTGGCCGCTTTACAGAAACTGTCGGTCCTTGGAAATAACGGCGGGGGCAAGCTTCGCCTGTACGCCCCACCGGGAAGCACCGCCGACATGATCCTGACCCTGGTCAATCTGGCCCATGAGACATCCGACCCCCACGCCACAACTTCACCGCCGCCGGAGCCTGAGTGACGCACACGGCGCTAGCCTGGCCTCCGGTCAATGTACTGGACGTGGCGTCGCTCCGGGCTGCTGTGCCGCCGGAAGTGGCCAAACCACCGGGTCGCGTCACCTGCGGCAGCCCTCTCCGGTTCGGCTCATCCCCTGCACGGCGACGGGACCGTTCCGCTCTCGCGTATTTGCAGCAGTACAACTAAGGTGGACGAGTGGATAACGGCGATCGAGAGCCTGCCCCCAACGAGCCGTCGAGCGGCACGGAAGACATGACCGCCGACTTCGTGCGGCTCAACGAGTTCCTGTACTCCGGCGGCGAACGCGCCACTGCCTTGGACCGCTTGGTCAGCCTCGCAGTCACGGCGATTCCTGGTTGCGACTGGGCCGCGATCACGGCGTGGCCGTCGCAGAAACGCCCCCGCAGCATCACCCACTCGGATGACATCGCGCTGACCGCCGACCACGTCCAATACACCCTGGGTGACGGCCCATGCCTAGAGGCGGCCGCCGTCGACGAGACGGTGCACATCCCTGACTTTGCCGGCGAGGGGCGGTGGCCGCAGTTCCGAGCCCTCGTTCGCCGGCGAACCCCTATCCGGGGCCTGCTGTCGTTCCGGCTCAACGAGCAGCCGGAACGCACCGCACTCAACCTTTACAGCGGGCAGCCTGGAGCGTATGGCCATCAAGCTGTCGCCGTCGCCGCTCTATTCGCCGCTCACGCCCGTGTGCTGCTCATGCATGCCGACAGCTCGACCAGAGCGGCCCATCTGGACCAGGCCCTGATCTCCAGCCGGCAGATCGGTACCGCCATCGGGATCCTGATGCATTCACACAAGATTACCGCTGAGGACGCCTTCGTGCTGCTGAGCTCCACCAGTCAGCACCTCAACCGCAAGCTGAACCTGGTCGCCGACGACGTCACCCAGACCGGCACCCTGCCGGAACACTGACCCTCGCCCGGTAAAACCAGCCCACGATCGGCGTACGCGACTCTGCACCCCCTCGCTGTTTCATCAGCATCCGGCTCGGCATCGGCCCCTTAGTACTCCAACGGCACTTCGTGATTTAGCTGGTGGTGGCCCGTTTTTGGTAGTGGGAGCGGCGGGCGGTGGCTTGGACTTTGCGGCGCCAGAGTGAGGTTCGTAGGGCTCTGGCGGTGTCGCCGGTCGTGATGGCGGTCAGGGTGTTGAACAGTCGGCGGACTTCGGGCAGGGTCAACGCGATGTAGGTGTCTGTTTGCGGATCGGTGGTTTGAGCGGGTCGGCTGCGGGCTGCCATCACGGTCAGGACCGCGAGGGCGAGCATGGCCAGGGTGACGAACCGGTGCCAACCGGTCCAGCTGCGGACGTGGTACTGGTCCAGGCCGACCTGGTCCTTGGCGCTCTGGAAGCATTCCTCGACCGCCCAGCGGGTCCCGGCGACCCGCACGAGTTGCGCCAGCGTGACCGGCCCGGGTGAGTAACAGCGGTAGAACGCCAGCTCACCGGTGGTGACGTTCCGGCGGATCAGCAGCCACCGGTGCCCGCCGGGTTCGGCGATGGTGATCCAGGACCAGGCGTAGAACCGTGGTCCTTTCGCGCCGGCCCCGGCGGACATGATCTGCCAGGACCCGGCCGTCACATCAGCGGCGAGGACGTCGGCGCGGATCCGGGTGCCGAACGCGGTGATCCGGTGGTCACAAGCGACCGCGAGGACGTAGCCGATCTGCTTGTCCTGCAGGGCGTCACGCAGTTTCGGATCGGCGCCGTAGACCTCGTCCCCGGTCACCCACTGCGCTTGGATCCCGGCGTCCAGGGCATCGAGGATCGCGTGTTTGGCGAGCATCGGTTTGGTCGTGAAGACGGTGTCTTCGGGTATCCCGGCCGCGGTGCTGCGGCCGGTGTCGGCGCACCACGACTTCTGCGGCAGGTAGAGCCGCCGGTCGATCAATGCGTGCCCGTGCTTCGATGCGTAGGCCAGGAACACC
>CAKUMG010000685.1 GCA_934667465.1 uncultured Actinoplanes sp.
GCCCCGGCAGGCGCCCGTGCAGCGCGCAGCGTCCAGGCCCGGCACCCTGCCGGTGACAGCCGCCCCGGTAACCGAACCGGCGACGAGCGCGAGCCCGATGACAGACGCGAGCCCGGCGGCGACGGGCGCGAGGCCGGCGACGGGCACCGCCGGCGCGGACGGCCTCCCGACCGTGCGCGCCAGTCGTCCCGTACCAGCAAGATCTGCCGCACCGACCAGACCCGCACCCGTCGTGCAGCGCGACGCGCTCGCAACGCCGGCACCGGCGCAGCAGCGGCCGGGTCCGAGCCGGTCGGCCGCCCGGCCCGCAACGCCGCAGACCGCAACGTCGCAGACCGCAACGTCGCAGACCGCGACGTCACAGGCCGCGACCCGGCAGGGTGCGGCGCAGCAGCCGCTCACGGTGGACCTGCTGCTGAACCAGCTCACGGAGCAGCACCTGACCACGCTGATCGGCAAGCTCCAGCGCAGGCACTACGACGTGCTCGTGAGCCGGCTGTACGCGGCGGTCACGGAGAAGCAGCTCGACATGGTCGCGCACCGGCTGCACGACCCGCTGATGCGGCTGCTGCGCACCGAGCTGCGGACAAGCCGGGAGCGGTCGTTCCGGCTGCGGGACGGGCTGCGATGAGACCAGGTCATGAGGAACTGAGGGCGACATGAGCGATCCGGGTACCAGCGTCCACTTCGGGCTGCAGATCGACGGTATCGATCTCGGGGAGTGGAACTCCTGCGACGGCCTGGGCATCCAGGTGGAGCTGGAGGAGCACCAGGAGGGCGGCAACAACGGGTTCGTGTGGCAGCTGCCGTCGCGGCTGGTCTACTCCAACGTGACCCTGACCCGGCCGCTGACCGACGACACGGAGAAGGTCTTCAAGTATCTGTCGAAGCTGCCGCAGCGGGTGCGGCGCGGCACGGCCCAGATCGCCGCGCTCAAGCCCAACCGTGAGCTGCTGGTGCAGTGGGGGCTGGCGGACGTGGTGCTGGTGCGCTGGTCCGGGCCGTCGTTCGACCCGTCCCGCTCGGAGATCGCGTCGGAGAGCATCGAGCTGGCCTATCACGGGTTCTCGGAGGTGGACGACTGATGGCGCGGACCGGGAAGGTGGCCGCGGGGCTGCAGCTCTTTCAGCCGCCGCCGGCCGGGGGCAGCCAGCCGGGCGGGCCGATCGGGTCGCCGGTGGCGTTCATGTTCAACCCGAACGAGCTGTCGCTGCGCAAGTCGGCGTCGTGGATCCCGCATGTCGTGCGGGCGGCCGAGGACGTGGGCGTGGCCGAGTTCGGCGGGTCGGGGCCGCGGGAGCTGTCGCTGACGGTGTTCCTCGATGCCACGGACACCCACGACCGGTCGGTGCAGCAGCGTGTGGAGAAGCTGCTGACGTGCTGCGTGCCGACGAAGGCGAGCATCTCCGCGAAGGCACCGTCGCCGCCGTGGGTCAAGTTCATGTGGGGGCAGTTCCAGACGGTGTCGTTCTACTCCTATGTGAGCTCGGTCGACGCGACCTACAAGCTCTTCGACCCCGACGGTACGCCGCTGCGCGCGACCTGTGCGCTGACGATGACCGAGATCAGCGGGTCGAAGCCGCGCCAGAACCCCACGTCCGGCACGCTCAGCGCGCAGCGGGTGCACCGGCTGGTGGCCGGGGACACCCTCGAGATGCTGGCCTACCGGGAGTACGGGGACCCGACCCGGTGGCGGGTCATCGCCGAGGCGAACGACATCGACGACCCGGTGCGGCTGCGCCCCGGCCGGCAGCTGCTGCTGCCGGCGGGCGACGCACGCGGGCCGGAGGGCAGGCCGTGAACCGCGTCAAGTCCGTCTACAACCTCGTCACGTACTTCGACGGCAGCGAGCTCAGAGGCGACTGGGAAGCGGCCATGTCCTCGGCGGCCGTCGAGGACGGTGCCGGGCTCGCGGCCGTGGCGGAGCTGCGCTTCGCCGACCGGGACGGCAAGTTCTTCACCGGGAGCAGGGTGACCATCGGCACCAAGGTGCGGCTGGCGGTCCGGCCGGCGCAGCTGGGCGAGGTCGGCCTGTTCGAGGGCGAGGTCGTCACCGTGGAGGCGCAGTACGACGGCGACGGCAGCGTCGCGGTGATCCGCGCGATGGACCTCTCCCACCGGATGGCACGCGGCCAGCGGGTGCGCAGCTTCACCAAGCGGACCGCCTCGACGATCGCGCGGGAGATCGCCGCCGGCGCGGGGGTGCCGATCGGCCGGATCGACCCCACCAAGCGCAGCTACGCCGTGATCACCCAGCCGAACGTGAGCGACTGGGAGTTTCTCACGATGCTCGCGGCCGACAACGACTCCGAAGCGGTGATGGCCGACGGCAAGTTCGTCTTCCGCGCTGTCCCGCGCGCGGCCCTGGCCCCGGGCGCCGCGCTCACCGGTGAACAGAGCCCGCTGGTCATCGAGAAGGGCGAACACATCTATTCCGTACGCTCGACAGTCACGTCCGTCGGTCAGGTGCCGGACGTGACGGTGCGCGGCTGGGACCCGGTGCTCAAGAAGTCCGTCAAGAGCCGGGTGCGCCCGCCGGCCAGCCGCCGGCTCGACATCACCACCAGTCCTCGCGACGCCATCGGCAGGTTCGGGAGCGCGACGGGGCTCAACATCGCCGACGTGCCGTACGAGACCGACGCCGAGGCCCGCAGTGTGGCGGCGGCGGTGGCCTCCGACGTGACCTCGGCGCTGGCGGAGCTGGAGGTGAACCTGCGCGGCACCCCCGAGCTGCGCGCCGGGGTGGCGATCTCGCTGCAGGACATCGGTGCGGCGTTCGACGGCAAGTACACGATCACCTCGAGCCGGCACGTGTTCGAGCGCGGCCGGACGTACGAGACGTGGGTCGTCGTCAGCGGCCGTCAGGACCGCAGCGCGTTCGGGCTGGCCGGCGGCGCCTCGGTGGCGGCCCGGCCGGTCCGGGTGCCCGGGCTGGCCGTCGGCATCGTCACGGACACCAAGGTGGACGCCGACCTGCGCGCCCGCGGCCGCTGGGGCGAGCGCGGCGACCAGGGCTGGGTACGGCTGCGGTTCCCGTGGCTCACCGACGACAGCGCCTACCAGAGCGACTGGGTGCGGACCGTGCAGCTCGGCGGCACGGGCGGCGGCGGTGTCTTCGTGCCCGAGATCAACGACGAGGTGCTGGTCGGCTTCGAGCAGGGGCTGCTCGACCGCCCGTACGTCATCGGCGGTCTCTACAACGGCCGCGACAAACCCTCCACCCAGCACACGGGCAAGCTCATCGACCCGACGACCGGCCAGGTGAACCGGCGGTCCATCGCCTCGCGCAGCGGCGACCTGATCGAGCTGCTCGACGCCCGCAAGAAGGGGCCGGAGGGCATCCGGCTCGCGACGGCGGGCAAGAAGCTCGTCGTCTACCTGGACAAGGTCGATTCGACGATCCTGGTGGACAGCGAGGGCAAGGTCGAGATCAACGCCGCGACGGACATCGACATCAAGGGACAGAACATCACGGTCGACGCCGACGAGCACCTGCGGCTCCTCGGTAACAGGGTCACCGTCGACACCCGCGCCTCCCGTAACACCAAGCCGATCCGGCCCGCCGCGGGCGTGAACGTCGAGGGCACCACCGTGGACGTGCACGGCACGGTCGAGGCGAAGGTGCGCGCGCCGATCGTCCGGCTGAACTGACCCCGACGAGGAGACGTCATCATGCTCTACTTTCCCGCCGCCCGGGTCGGCGACCCGATCGCCCAGATCCCGCCCGCGCCGCCCACCGGCACCGTGGGCAACCCCGCCGCAATCGCCACGGCTGCGGTGCCCGGCGTCAACCGGGGGCCGCTGCAGGGTGTCGGCAGCGTCCTGATCAACGGCATGGCCGCCGCCGTGGTGGGCACGACGGTGACCTGCGCGATCGACGGCGCCGCGTTCCAGCCCAACCTGATCCTGCCGCAGCCGCGGGCCGGCGGGCAGGTGTTCATCGGCGGGTTCCCGGCGGCCCGCGTCACCGACCGGGCGGCCTGCCAGGCCGTCATCCTGCCGTCGCCGGCCGCCGCGGCGCTGCCCAAAGTGCTGATCGGGGGCTGAGATGGCCGAGGAGTTCATCGGCAACGGCTGGGCGTTCCCGCTGCGCGTCGACGCGACCGGCGGGATCGCGCTGGTCGGGCGCGACCGGGAGATCACCGAGGCGATCCGGCTGATCCTGGCCACCGCCCCGGGGGAACGCCCGATGCGGCCCGAGTTCGGCTGCGGGGTGCACGAC
>CAKUMG010000686.1 GCA_934667465.1 uncultured Actinoplanes sp.
AGCTCGGGCTGCGCACGCTGCTGCCCGCGGGCTCGGCCGGCCGGGTCCTGAGCTGGCTGGAGCGCACCCGCTCGGCCGCCCTGCTCCGGGTCCACCCGCCCGCCACCGGCGGCGACGAGGACGTCATCGCGCTGCGCGGGGTCGCCCAGGAGCTGCGCGAGGCCCGGCTGGCCCGCGGCGAGGAACCGGCTGCGCTGCTGGCCCGGCAGGCCACCCTGGAGAACAGGATCCGGCGCCGCGCCTGGGCGCAGGACGGCGGCACCGGCAACGCGGCCGCCTCCCCGGCCACGGCCGCGCAGCTGCGCCGGGCCCTGGACGGCCGCTGGCTGATCGAGTACGCGGTCGTCTCCGGGCGCGCCCTGGCCGTGGTCGTGGAGCCCCGGCGCACCCGGATCGTGGAACTGGGCGACGTGGCCGCGATCGCCCGGGAGGTGGCCGCGGCCGAGTTCGCCGTCCGGCGGCTGCTCGGCGGGACCCGGTTCGCCGCGCCGGCCCTGTCCGCGGCGCGCGAGGCGGTGGCGGCGCTGGCCCGGCTGTTGCTGGCGCCGGTGGGTGTGCCCCCGGAGGCACCGCTCGTGGTGGTGCCCTCGACGCACCTGTCCGCCGTACCGTGGTCCGCTCTGCACCCCGCGCCCGTGTCGGTGTCGCCGTCCGGTGGTCTCTGGGCGCACGCCCGCGCCGCCTCCGCCACCCCCGCCGGCGAGCTGGTCGCGGTCGTGGCCGGCCCGGACCTGGAGGGCGCCGCGGGGGAGGTCAAGGCGGTGGCCGGCGAGTACGCCGGCGCACGGACCCTGCTGCCGCCGCAGAGCACCGCGGCCGCCTCGATCGCGCTGGTCCGCGATGCCGGGCTGGCCCACTTCGCCTGCCACGGGCAGTTCCGCACGGACAGCCCGCTGTTCAGCTCGCTCGAGCTCAGCGACGGGCCGCTGACCCTGTACGAGATGCTGGCGCACGGGGTCGCGCCGCGGCGGGTCGTGCTGGCCTCCTGCCAGTCGGGCGCACAGCAGGCGTACGGCGGTGACGAGGTCCTGGGCTTCGCGGGCGCGATGATGTCGCACGGCAGCGCGGGCGTGGTCGCGGCCGACCTGCCGATCCCGGACGGCGCGTGCGCGGCGGCGATGACGGTCCTGCACCGCCGCCTGGCCCGCGGCGACGACCTGCCGGCCGCCGTGTGGCACGCGCGCGGCGCCCTGGCGGACGGGGGAGCCGAGGAGTACGTCGCGTGGTACGGACTGACCGCGTACGGGCCGGGCTGACCACCCGTACGGGTGTGTCGCTCGTCGCACTTCAGGCTCGTCACGGAAACGCGTTCGCGCAGGTCGCCGCGCTTCACCGGGGGTTTGTACAGCTGCCCGTCACCGCCCGGCCACGTTGATACACGTCAAGTACGTTAAATCCATCTACTTGATAGGAATGAACCCCGATATTCTGGGCGCATGACTGCGACCCAGGCACACGTGCGGCCGTCCCCCGACGCGGCGTTCCAGCGTCAGCTGGAGCGCGACGCCGTCTGGAGCCGCATGATCTCCCCGGGCGCGCGCATCCCGGACCTGCCCGTCGTGGAGGCCGACCTCGGCCCCGTCTTCCTGCACCGGCTGCTCGACACGGGCCCGCTGGTGCTGATCTTCTTCCGGCACGCGGGCTCGGGGGCGTGCGAGGCGGCGCTGACCGCCTACGACCGCGGCCTGGCCGGGACCGACGCCCACGTCGTCGCGGTCAGCCCGCAGCGCCCCGACCTGCTCGCCGGGCTCAAGCGCCGCCGCGAGCTGCGGCTGCTGGTGGCCGCCGACCCCCGGCACACGCTGATCGACCGGTTCGGGATCGGCTTCGCGGCCCCGGAGGCGGTGGAGGCGCTCGGCACCGGGCGCTCGGTCCTGCCCTACCCGGCCGTCGTCGTCGCCGGCCGCGACGGGGTGGTCCGGTTCGCCGACGTGAGCCCCGACCCTGCCGCCCGCACCGCCCCGTCCGCCATCCTCGCCGCCGTCGCCGAGGCGGAGGCCCGCGCCGTCCGCTGACCCCCGCGCCGCCCACTGACCCGCCGCCGCCCACTGACCCGGCACTGCCCACTGACCCGGCACTGCCCACTGACCCGGCACTGCCCACTGACCCGGCACTGCTCACTGACCCGGCACTGCTCACTGACCCGGCACTGCTCACTGACCCGGCGCCGGCCGCTGATCCGCGGCCTGCGGCTCCCGGGAAAGTCAGACGCGGAAGCGCGCGACCGCGTCGGTAAGTGCGCGGGCCAGCCCCGCCAGCTCGTTCGCCGCTTCCGCCGCGCGGGTCGCGCCGGCCCGGGAGCCCTCCGCGGTCGCCGACACCTCGCCGACGCTGCGGGCGATGTGGTCGACGCCCCCGGCCGCCTGGCTGACGCTGCGGGTGATCTCCTGCGTGGTGGCGGTCTGCTCCTCGACCGCCGAGGCGACGGTGGTCTGGTGCTCGTTGATCTGCTCGACGATCGCGCTGATCTCGGCGAGCGCCTGGGCGGCCTCGGCGCTGCTGCTCTGGATCGCCTGGATCTTGGCGCTGATCTCCCCGGTGGCCTTGGCGGTCTCCTGGGCGAGATCCTTCACCTCGGTCGCGACGACGGCGAAGCCCTTGCCGGCCTCGCCCGCGCGGGCCGCCTCGATGGTGGCGTTGAGCGCGAGCAGGTTGGTCTGCTCGGCGATGCTGTTGATGACCTTGATGACGTCGCCGACCTCGGCGCTCGCGGTGCCCAGGGCCGCGACCGAGGTGTTGGTGCGCTCGGCGGTGCTGAGGGCCTGCTGGGCCACCTCGACGGCGCTGGCGGCGCTGCGCGAGATCTCGGCGATGGCCGCGTTCATCTCCTCGCTGGCGGCGGCGACCGTGCCGACGCTGGAGGCGACCTCGCCGGCGGCTTCGGCGGCGGTCTGCGAGCGGCCTGCGGCGGTCGAGGCGCCGTCGGCGATCTGACCGGAGACCTGGGTCAGGGCGCCGGAGGCCTCGCTCAGCCGGCGGGTCTGGTCGAGCACGGTCGCGACGCTGGCCCGCATCGACTCCAGGGAGCGCCGCAGACCGCGGGACATGGTCCCGATCTCGTCGCGGGTGCCCGGGTCATCGACCGTCACCGACAGGTCGCCGTCGGCGACCCGGTCCAGGGTGGCGGCCACCCGGTGCAGCGGGCGGCTGATCCCGCGGGCGACCGACAGCGCCAGCAGCAGGCCCACCACCAGCGCGGCGGCCAGGGTGGTCAGGGACACCGTCAGGGCCGTCCGGTAGCCGTCACCGAGCTGCCCGGCCACGGCCTGGGCCTGGGCGCTCTCGGCGGCCAGCATCTGCTTGAGCAGGTCCTTGCAGGCCTCGTACGGCGCGTCGGCCTCGCCGTCCTTGAGCGCGACGTACTGCTCGACGTTGCCCGCGAGCGCCGCCGGAAGCATCTTGCCGCTCGAGATGCCGGTGTAGACCGCGAGCTGCTCCCTGAACCGCTGCACGACGGCCGGGTCGGCGGCACCGGCGGCGTACCGATCCACCAGCGCGTTCAGCGCCTCGGTGTCGTCCTGGACGTCCTGGACCTTGGCGGTCATCGCCGCTGAGCCGGGTTCGAGCAGTGCCACGCCGTTCTGGTCGAGCCGCAGCAGCCGGAACGTGTCCCGCAGATCCGAGGCGACGACCAGCGAGACCACGTTGTTGTCGTAGATCTCCTCGCCGAGTGCGCGCACCTTGCCGGTCTGCGCCAGCGTGGCCAGCGTCGCCCCCGCCGACATCAGCAGCGCCACCAGCACCGCCACGGTGATCTTCACCCCGACCGGCCGGTCGCCCCACCAGCGCCGCCGTTCCACCGTCCCGGACACAGTCATTCCCCCACCCGTTCGCCTCAGCAGGCACACCGCCCTTCTCCCGTTCGGCCGGGCGGGAAGAAGACTGAGACGCCATCCGTACGCGGGGAGCACCGCACCCGGGCGCCGCACGTGCCGCCGGGGCGTGCGCGGCATCAACGCCCGCCCTGGGTCACCGGCGCGGCCCCGAAGCCCGCCCGGGGTCACACCGGCGCGGCGTCGACGCCCGCCCGGGGTCACCGGCGCGGCCCCGGAGACGGTGCGGGGTTCAGGCGGCCCGGCGGTCGATGTCGGCCAGCGTGGTCGTGTCCAGGACCCGGCCGACCGCGCGCCCGGCGTCCGCCGTTTCTCTCTTTACGCCTCCGCCGCCATCCGCTCGACCGAAGCCGCCGCCTCCGCGCGGAACTTGGGCGTGA
>CAKUMG010000687.1 GCA_934667465.1 uncultured Actinoplanes sp.
GCTCTGGAGCAGGATCTGAGCATCGGCCGCGCCGGTTCCGCCGGCGCGGCCGATCTTTTCCGCGGTTCGCGCCCATCCGGGCGGGCACCCGCCCCGAACCACACCCACTGGGTCGTATCGGGAAAGGGCGGTGCCTCCTGTGCACACATCATCCGTGCTGTTCGCGCTTCAGCAGCACGTCCGGCTCTACCTGCGGGCGCCGTACCTGGCGGAGGAGGAGCGCCGGCGGCGGGCCCGCGAGATCAGCGCGGCGGGCGGGCGGGTCGTGCAGGGCCGCATGACGTCGCCGTACCGCTGGGAACTGCACGACTGGCTGACCGGTGAGGTCGTCGCCGGCGGGCACGACGGGCCGGCGGGCATGGAGTCGGCCCTGTCGGAGTCATACCCCGCCGACATCCTGTACGCCGAGATCCCCGGCCCCGCCGCCACCACCCCGGGCCTGCCGCCGTCGCTGCTGCGCGCGATCGAGCGCTGGGTGTGCGACCCCGGCACCCCCGACGAGGACATCGCCGCGCTGGTGGAGTGGCCGGTCAGCGAGGTCCGCGAACACCGCTGAACATCCGCCGTGCCGGCACCGTTGTTCCTTGGCGGAGGCGTCACCGAGGACAGGGGCAGCTATCTCATGGCACAGAGGGTTCCGCCGCGCCGGCTGATGCGCGCGCTCTGGCGGGTTCATCGGGCGGTGCTCGTGCTCTCCGGGCGCCGCATGGGCCTGACGCTGCCGCGACCGGGCCGCCGGACGGGGATGTTGCAGCTGCACACGGTCGGCCGCAGGTCGGGGAAGCCGCGCTCGGTCGTCCTGAACTACATCGAGGACGGCGGGAACCTGGTGACGCTCGCGGGCAACGCCGGGGCGCCGTCCGAGCCGGCCTGGTGGCTGAACCTGCAGGCCAGGCCGGACGCGGACGTGGACCTCGCCGGCGGCCAGTGCCGGGTCGTGGCGCGCGAGGCCGCCGGCGAGGAACGGCAGCGGCTGCTCACGGCGCTGCGCGGCCATTCCCCGTACGCGAAGGTCGATCAGTTTCTCGCCGAGCGGGGCCGTCACACGGCCGTCGTCGTGCTGGCGCGCACCCCGTCCTGAGCGTCCGGTCGCGCCGGGGCTGCCGGCCCGCGCGCGTTCACCCGCGCCCGCGGCGTGACGCCGGGCCGCTACCGCGCCGCGGCCTCGTTTTCTCCGTAGATCGTGCCGCGTGCGCCCCGGGCGCCGCCGGGACCGATCGGGAACGGACAGAGTGATCTCTGTCAGCAAGCACCACGATTGGGAAGAGGTTCTCTCATGAAGAAGCTGGTCATCGGTACGGTCGCCGCCGGTCTCGTGCTCGGCCCGCTGGCGATCCCCGCGTCCGCCGCCACCTCCGCGGCACCGGTCGCCCAGGCGGCCGCGAAGGCTGCCGACCCGATCCTCGCGGGCAAGCGCCAGGTCGTCATCAAGCCGCTCCCGTCGTTCGAGGAGATCGTCGCGATCGACGCCAAGGGGCGGCTGACCGTGACCGACGGGAACCCGGCGTTCGGGCTGTTCGTGCTGAGCCCGGTCGGCAGCAAGTGGCAGATCAAGACCGCCAAGGCCGGCGACGGCAAGAAGGCGGCCTGCATCGGCATCCGGAACAACGGCACCGCGCCGCTGACCGCGGTCGCGGCGACCTGCGACGCCACGCGGGCCGGGCAGCTGTTCGACATCACGCGCCAGCAGGCGAAGGACAACGGGCTGCCCACCTACGCGATCAGCAACCGGAGCGCGTACCTGCAGAACTTCCCCAGCAGCGGCCTGATCGCCGAGGAGCTGGGCGACGCCCCGCTGCTGACGACGTTCTCCTTTGTCGACAACGGTGCCGCTCCGAAGCTGGGCTGACGCCCGGGGCGGGAGCACAATGGGGGCCGTGGCAGACGACACCGTGCTGGTGGCCGGCGGCGGGATCGCCGGCCTCGCCCTCGCCCGGGCCCTGCGGCAGCGTGACGTGCCGGTCGAGCTCGCCGAGCGCACCCCGGGCGGCGCCGGCGGACTGGCGATCAACCTGCCGGGCAACGCGGTGACCGCGTTGGGGACGCTCGGGGTCGGCGACGGGCTGGCGCGGATCGGGCGGCCGACGGGGCGCCGGGAGTATCGGGCGCGGAACGGGCGGCTGCTGTTCGAGGTGGACGAGGACGCGTTCTGGGGTGCGGGGGCCCGGCCGCGCTGTGTGCTGCGGTCGGAGCTGCACGCCCTGCTCGCCGACGGGCTCGACGTCGTCCCGCGCGCCGCCACTGTGGAGAGCGTGCGCACCGTGACCGGCGGGACGGAGGTGACGTTCGGCGACGGGGACGTGCGGCGGTACGGGTTCGTGGCCGGTGCCGACGGCGTACGGTCGGCGGTGCGCTCGTCGGTCTTCGGGTCGTCGGGTGTGCGCGAGGCGGTGCTGAGCTCGGCGAGCTGGCGTTTCATGGCGCCGAACCCGGGCGTGGACTGCTGGGTCGCCTGGTCCGGCGCGGGCGGGTCGTTCATGCTCATCCCGGTCGGTGACGAGCGGGTGTACGGGTATGCGTCGGCCACGCGCGGCGGCCCGGCCGGCGCCGATCCGTCGTGGCTGGCGGGCACGTTCGCCACGTTCCCCGAGCCGGTGCGCGCGGTCGTGGGGCACCTGCGGGACCGGCCCGAATCGCTCTACCATTCGCCGATCGAGGAGGTCCGGGTCCCGTCGTGGGCGTCGGGCCGGGTGGTGCTGATCGGCGACGCGGCCCACGCGACGGCCCCGGTCTGGGCGCAGGGCGGCGCGCTGGCCGCCGAGGACGCGCTGGTCCTGGCGGAGCTGCTGGCCGAGGGGGAGTGGGACACGGTCGGCGCCCGCTACGAGCGGCGGCGCCGCGCCCGGGTGGAGCAGGTCGGCGCGGCGACCGACAGGTTCTCGAAGGCCCTGTCCGTGCCGACGTGGCTGCGGGACCGGCTGGCGCCGGTGATCGGGCCGCGCTCGTACCGCGACGCCTACGACCCGCTGCGCCGCCCGATGTCGTGAGCCCGCCCGCACCCGCCGACCACGTGAGCCCGCGCGCGTCCGGCGGCCCCGCGCGCGCCCGGTGTTCCGTACGGTCATGATCGGGTAAGGGACCGGGCATGACTGCGAAGCCGGCGTTCCCCATCGAGCCGTGGCAGGTCCGCGAGCCCGATCTGCACCTCGACCGGCTCGCGCAGGCCGAGTCGGTGTTCGCGCTGGCGAACGGGCACCTCGGGCTGCGGGCCAACCTGGACGAGGGCGAGCCGCACGTCATCGCGGGCACGTACCTGAACTCGTTCTACGAGCAGCGGCCCCTGCCCTACCCGGAGGGCGGCTACGGCTATCCCGAGCAGGGGCAGACGATCGTCAACGTCACCGACGGCAAGCTGATCCGGCTCGTGGTCGACGACGAGCCGTTCCACGTCGCGCACGGGCGGCTCATCGCCCACGAGCGTGTGCTGGACCTGCGTGCGGGGGTGCTGCGGCGTACGGTCGACTGGGAATCTCCCGCCGGGCGCCGGGTGCGCGTCCGCAGTGCCCGGCTCGTCTCGTTCACCCAGCGTGCGGTCGCCGCGATCCAGTACGAGGTCGAGGCGGTCGGGCACGAGGTGCGCATCACCGTGCAGTCCGGGCTGGTCGCCAACGAGGACCAGCCGCAGGAGTCGTCGGACCCGCGGGTCGCCGCCGCGCTGCACCGCCCGCTGGTCGCGGTCGCGCAGGACAGGGAGCAGCACGGCGCCGTCCTCGCGCACCGCACCAAGGCGAGCGGGCTGCTGATGGCCGCGGGCATGGACCACGCGGTCGAGGCGCCCGGCGACTACGACGAGGAGACCGACGTCCGCGACGACTGGGCGCGCACGACGGTGGTCACCGTGCTGCGGCCCGGCGAGCGGCTGCGGATCACCAAATTCCTCGGGTACGCGTGGAGCAGCACGCGGTCGCCGGAAGCGCTCCGCGACCAGGTCGCCGCCGCGCTCAACACCGCACGCTTCTCCGGCTGGGACGGCCTCGCGGCGGACCAGCGCGCCTATCTCGACGACTTCTGGGACGCCGCCGACGTCGAGGTCGAGGGTGACCCGGTGCTGCAGCAGGCGGTCCGGTTCGGGCTGTTCCACGTGCTGCAGTCCGGCGCCCGCGCCGAGCGGCGGGCGATCGGTGCGAAGGGGCTGACCGGGCCCGGCTACGACGGCCACGCGTTCTGGGACACCGAGGGTTTCATCCTGCCGCTGCTCACCTACATCGCCC
>CAKUMG010000688.1 GCA_934667465.1 uncultured Actinoplanes sp.
CCGTCGAACGGGGTCTTCTCCGACACGATCGCCGTGACCGGCACCTCCGCGGGCCACGACATCCGGTGATAGGCCCGGCGCGTGGCCTCGTAGCCGGTGGCCGTGGCGATCAGCTGCCGGCTTTCCTTCGTGGACGGTTGCCCCTCGAGCGCCTCGTTCTGCGGCTTCGTGACGGCCACGATCCGGGCAATCTGCTCCTCGGTGAAGAACGGCGGCAGGTTCGCGTCAACCAGCACCGCGCTCGCGACCACCCCCGGGTGCTCCCGGACGTACGCCGTGGCGACCTCCCCGGCCTGCGAGTGCGACACGAGAATCGCGTCCCGCGTGACCCCGAGCGCGCTGAGCCCGGCCCCCAGGTCCTCGGCGGCGGCACGCATGTCGAAGGCGCCGGGCACCTCGTCACTGCCACCCATACCGGCCCGGTCGTACGTGATGATCTGCGCCCCGGTCGCCTCCGACAGCCGCGGTACGATCCCGTCCCAGTACGACGAATCCTCCCCGCCCCCCGCATCGAGCACGATCGCCGGCCGCGTGCCCGGCGTCACGTGGAACGCCAGCCGGTGGCCCGCGCGCTCCACCATCCGCAGTTCCGCCCCCGTCCCCGCGCTCACGGCCGGGCTCGCCTTTGTGTCCGAGCCCGGGCTCGCGGCCTCCGGAGCTGCACTGCACGCGGTCAGCGCCCCCACCGTGACCACAGGAAGAACAAGAGCCAGAAACGTACGCATGGTCATGAGCGGTCCTCGGAGCTTTCGGCGCCGCGCCTGCTCGCACGCGGCCACCTGGACGATCGAACGAAGATCATCCTTCGCCGTGCCCCGCCCCCGATCGATCCTGCTGGCCACCCACCGGTCCCGGGGGTTAACCCCGTCCCCGAACGGCTGAATGACCTTCGGCTGCCGCCCGGCGCGGCCTAGGCTCGAGATCCGATGGACACTGATGCGCTCACCAGGGAATTCGACGCGAACTCACGGTCCCCGCTGTGGGAGCGCACCGATCCGGGCGCGCTCGCCGCCTGGGTCCTCGGCGAACCGGACACCGTGGCGCCGGTGGAGTCGCTGCCGGACAGTGCCGTCAACGTCGCCACAGCGGTGAAGGCGTTGAGCGAGCCCGCCGCCTGGGAGTCCCTGCGCACCCTGGCGTACAGCATGATCGGCCTGTTCACACGCCTGTCGGTTCCCGCCGCCGGCGCGACCGCGGGCCGCAACTGGATCGTCCGGCACCGCCGCCATCCGGGATTCGAGCTGCTCCGGCTGACGGTGGGTCGCCCCGAGGTGGTGTACGCCGAGTGGGACGAGCAGGGTCTCGACCTGGTCCTCAGGATCGCCGGCTCACCCGTCGACGATGGTCTCCGCTCCGGGGAGCTGAACTCCGCCGAGATGGACGGCTTGGGCATCGAACGGCTGGCGAACCGCTACGACACCCAAGCTGGGGACGCCGCCCGGTTTCGATGTCCCGGCCCGGACGCGGCCGCCTGGTTCCTCGACCAGGCGCCGGTCCGCCGCGCCTCGCGGCTGATGTGCGCCCGGCTCGTCCTCGAGGGCCATGCGCTGCATGCGCGGAACTACGACGCGGGCACCGCCGCCGAGGCTTGGGCGGCCGCCGAGGTGTTCCTTGACGGCGTACCGATCGACGGGCCAGGCGGCGGCACGCCCGGCTTCGACAGGCCGTACCAGGGCAGGCCGCGCGAGGGGGTCTATCCCGGGGTGATGAGCGTCGGGCCCCAGGCGCGGGAGGCGGCGGTCGCGGAGCATCACGCGTTGTGCACGAGGCTGATCGAGCACCTGCGCGGGGCGGGCATCGCGGCCGGCGAGCTGCGTGCCGTACCCGTCGATCTGGCGTGGCGGGACGGGCGCGGGGTGCAGATGATCGCGGAGGTCAAGAGCTGCCTCGGGATCGACGACACCGCGCAGGTGCGCCTCGGGCTCGGGCAGGTGCTGGAGTACCGGCAGCGGGTGGGCGCGGGCGCGGAGGCCGTCCTGCTGGTCGGCCGGGTGCCGGATCCGCTCTGGTACGCGGTGTGCGCGGGCGTGGGTGTGCGTCTGCTCAGCGGCGACGACGAGGGGGCGTGGGAGGCGGCGCTGGCCCGCGCGTGACCGGGACCGGCCCGGCGTGGGAGGCGGCGCTCGCCCGCGCGTGACCGGGACCGGCCCGGCGTGGGAGACGGCGCCGGCCCGCGCGTGACCGGGACCGGGCCGTCATCGCGGCGCGCGAATCGGGCCTGGTCCGCCGGTCTCGACGAACGCCGGGTTCAGTGGCGGCGCCCGAACTCCTTGGCCAGGACCTCGCGGGGGACGACCTCGCCGAGGCGGGCGCCGTGGACCGTGGCGCCGCGGTAGTGGACGCCGGCCCAGATGCGGGCCTCCTGGAGCTCGGTGAGGGCCGAGGACAGGCTGGTGTAGCGCCGGGTCGTGCCCGAGTCGGCGCTGTAGGCGCTGAACGTCAGGTCGTCGCGCCCGAAGTAGGCGCGCAGGGCGGTCACCATCGCCGACGTGTAGCAGGAGTGCCCGGAGGGCCACTCCGCCGACGGGGCCGTCTCGCGCAGCGGCAGCCACGCCGGGTCGGCGGTCGTGGCGGGGTTGCCGTCGGTGTCCGCCAGCGGGATCGCGGTCACCGGGCGCCAGAAGCTCCAGCGCGTCTTCTGCTGGTAGCACGAAATGAGCGTGTCCACGATGGACGTCTCGACCATGGCGAGCATGCGGGACGTCTCGAGCGGGCTCAGCCGGTGGCCGGCGGCCAGGCCGCGCTTGATGGACCACTCCACCATCCGGTAGTCGTCCCACCACGCGGCGGCCTCGGTCTGGTCCTGCGTCCGGGTGCTGCCCACCAGCGCGCCGAGCGCCTTGACCTCGTTCAGCTCACGGGCCCAGGCGGCACTGCCCAGCGCCGGCGGGCCGGGTGAGCGGTAGACGCCCGGGTCCGCGACGACGAACGGCTCCAGCTTCGCGTACCACGCCCCGGCCTGCACGAACCCGGGCGGCGTCAGCCGGTACTCCCCCGGCGCGGTCCCGACCGGCCAGGTCACCGCGGGGTCGAACGCCCCGTCGTCGCTGCGCGCCTCGATCATGGCGGCGGCCGCCGCCTCGCCGACCCGGATCCCGGAGCGCTTGGCGCGCCCGTCCCGGACTTTCGCGAGCTCCGCGGCGTACACCTGATGTAACGCCTCTGCCTGAGCCGGGAAGAGCGACAGCAGCACGCCGTGGGCCGCGGCTCCGGCCGCCGCGGGCACCGAGTCCCGGCGATCGGCCTTCGGGGCGATGAGATACGGCTCGTACGGGGTTCCGGCGATCGCGTTGACCGCGTCGTACACGGCGCCCTGCACCATCGCGAAGCTCCGCGACGCCGCGTTGGGCGACTGCCGCGCCACCTCGTAGATCGCGTTCTGCGCGTGCACGTTCCACACCAGAACGACGTTCGGCCCCCTGCCTGCCGCGGAAAATGACTCTCCCGCGGCGGCCGGCGCCGCCTGTGGCGCGGCGACGATCAGGCCCAGCACCGCGGCGACGGCTGCCCTGAGACGGATGCGGTGTGCCATGGAACCTCCCCAGTGAGTCCGGTGCACAACGCCCGCCATCATTCGCGGACGTCGATGTCATGGGCAACGGACTGACGGAAAGGTGTCAGCGGTGCTCGCCGGCGTGGAGCATCTCGACGGTCTTGGCGACCCGCTGGGCGCGGGTGGCCTCGCGCTTGGCGTCGGTGATCCAGCGGGCGAACTCCTTACGGTGCGACGCCGCCAGCCCCTCCCACGCCGTGCGCGCCTCGGGGTCCCAGGCGGCGGCCAGGTCGGACGGGACCTCGACAGTGCGGGGCGCGTCGTCCGCCACGACGGTGATCTCGTAGGTGGATGCGAGCGCGACGCCGGCCTCGTCGCGGGCCGCGCGGGCGAGGCCGATCAGGTTCTCGCCGCCCATCCGGGCCACGCGCAGCGGCAGCGTCACCCCGTTGACGGTGACCTGGACCGGGAACGCCTTGCGGCCGCCGCCGAGGCTCGCCACCTGGTCGTCGGTGAGCAGGAACGCGCCGGCCGGGCCGCGCGGCTCGAGAGTCGCGGTCAGGGTGAGGACCATGGGCTCACAGTAACGGCGAAGGGGCGGTGGCCGCAGCCACCACCCCTTCTTCCCCTTACTCACCCTCCAGAGCGTCGTGCGCCCTGAGGAGCCGATCGTGCATCAAGCGCGAGGCGCTCCAGAG
>CAKUMG010000689.1 GCA_934667465.1 uncultured Actinoplanes sp.
ACGTCGCACTCCCCGTCTGTGATGATCAGAATCGGACCGTCCGGCGGGAAGTCGGGAGCCCGTTCGAGCAGCGCGACACCCGGCTGCAGCACCGTGCCCCCACGCCCGCGCACCCGCACCAGCCCGCATCCGATCAACGCCGTCCCGGCACCCCTTTCAAGGCCTCGGCGGTACGTCCACATCGGTGTCGTCGGCGACGTCGGCGACCGGGATCACCCGGACGTCGGCGGCGTGCGCGCGCAGGTAGTCGCGCGCGCCGCGGTCCCCGGTCGCCGAGGCGGCCACGCCGGCCCAGTGCTCGCGGCCGAGCAGGACGGGATGCGAGCGGCGACCCTCGTAGCCGCCCATGGCGAGCGCCCGCGGGGACGCGTGCGCGGCGACCCGCCGTACGGCATCAGGGGTGACGCCGGGCATGTCGACCAGTTGGACCACCACCGCCCCGGCGGGCGTGCCGGCCAGCGCCGCGAGGCCCGCCCGCAGCGACGACGCCATGCCGGTCGCCCACTCGGAGTTGACGACCGTCCGCAGCCCGGGCGCGGCGGCGCGCACCTCGTCGGCGGCGGCACCGATCACGACCAGCACCGGGTCGAGCCCCGCCTCGGCCAGGACCGCGGCGGCGCGCTCCACGAACAGGCCGCCGTCCGTGCGGACGAGCGCCTTCGGCATCCCGTACCGCCGGCCCTCTCCGGCAGCCAGTACCAGGCCCGCGATCATCATGCGAGGAAGTCTAGATATGACGTGGTGTCATAGCGGGTCATGACGTGAGCGCACTGCTGATCGAGCGCGATCGCTGGTGTCCTTGAGCCATGACCACGACAGTCATCGACGTCGAGAACCTGAACCTGCGATACGGGGACTTCCAGGCCGTCCGGGACCTGTCGTTCCAGGTGCGGCAGGGCGAGCTCTATGCCCTGCTCGGCACGAACGGGGCCGGCAAGACCTCCACCCTCGAGATCATCGAGGGCCACCGGACGGCGACCTCGGGCACCGTACGCGTCTTCGGGCAGAGCCCCGGCGACCGGCGGGCCGTGCGGCCGCGCATGGGCATCATGCTGCAGGAGAGCGGCTTCTCCCCGGACCTCACCGTCCGGGAGTCCGTGACCCTGATCGGCACGCTGTCCGGACGCGCCGACGATCCGGCGCGCGTCCTGGACGTCGTCGATCTCACCCGCAAGGCCGGGACCCTCGTCTCGCAGCTCTCCGGCGGCGAGAAGCGCCGCCTGGACTTCGCGACGGCCGTGTACGGGTCGCCGGAGCTCGTCTTCCTCGACGAGCCCACCACCGGCCTCGACATCCAGTCGCGCGACGCCCTCTGGAACGCCGTCGACCGCCTGCGCGAGGACGGCTCCACGATCGTGCTCACCACCCACTATCTCGAGGAGGCGCAGCAGCGGGCCGACCGGATCGGGCTCATGCACCGCGGCACCCTCCACCGCGAGGGAACCGTGGCCGAGCTGACCCGCACCCTGCCGTCGGTGATCAGTTTCACCGGTTTCCCGGGGCCGCTCGAGGCCGCTCCGCTGCCTCTGCAAGAGAGCGACGGCAAGCTGGTCGCCGAGACGTTCACGCTGCAGAAGGACCTGCACACGCTGCTCGACTGGGCCCGCGACAACGGGCTTGACCTGGACGGTCTCGAGGCCGGGCCGACCCGCCTCGACGACGTCTTCCGCGCCATCGGCCACAATTCCTGAGGGGTACGCCGTGCTTGCCATCGCGCGCAGTGAACTGACCCAGATCTTCCGCAACCGGCTGGTGCTGGTGACCAGCCTCGTCATGCCCGTGGCGGTCAGCGCCTTCTTCGTCTACCGCCACGAGATCTTCGCCCAGCTCGGCAGCCTCGGCTACATCGCCGCGGTGGTGATGGTGACCGTGGGCGCGTTCGGGCTCTACACCGCCACGGTCACCACGCTGGCCTCCCGGCGGCAGAACCTCTTCCTCAAGCGCCTGCGCTCCACCGCCGCGAGCGACAAGAGCATCCTCGCCGGCCTGATCCTGCCGTCCACTGTGCTCTCCCTGATCCAGGTGACCGGCATCCTCACGGTCCTGGGCCTGGTCGCGGGCGGCCCGGCCAACGCCCTCCTGCTCGCCGCCGCGGTCCTCGCCACGATGGTCATGATGGTCGGCCTCGCCCTGGCCACGGCGGGCCTCACCAACTCACCGGAACACGCCCAGGTCACCACGCTGCCGGTCAGCCTCGGCATCGTCGCCGTGGCCAGCTGGGTCGGCATCAGCGGCACCGAGGAACTCGCCCTGCTCAAGCGCCTGCTGCCCGGCGGCGCGGCGACCGAACTCGTGCTCGACGCCTGGAACGGCGGGGTCGCGGTGGCGGACTCGCTGATCCTGCTCGCGCCGACGCTGAGCTGGGTCGTGGTGGCGCTGGCGCTCGCGTCCCGGATGTTCCGCTGGGAGCCCCGCCGCTGACGCCGGGCGGCCCCGCCGAGTCGCCCGCGGGGGCGCGCCTGCCGTTCCGCTGCGCCGATCCCTCCTCGGCTCGAAAGGTAACGCCAGCACTACCGACAGGGCGCCGATCCGCCTCCAGGATGGAGGCATGAACCGGGAGGAG
The DNA here is from genome assembly GCA_934667465.1 of uncultured Actinoplanes sp. GTDB lineage: Bacteria > Actinomycetota > Actinomycetes > Mycobacteriales > Micromonosporaceae > Actinoplanes. The sequence goes on from CAKUMG010000689.1 coordinate 2,564, forward strand.
CGGTCAGAGGTACGCCGGCAGGTCGTGCAGGGTGGTCATGCGGGCGGGCTCGTCGTGCGGGCCGGCGCCGAGCCGGTCGAGGTGGGCGGCGCGCAGGCCGGCCGCGCGGGCGGCGGTGACGTCGAAGGCGTAGTTGTCGCCGACGCTCAGGACAGCGGACGGGGAGTGGCCCCACCGGGCGCAGGCGCGCTCGAAGGCGGCCGGCTCGGGCTTGGCGACGCCCAGGTCGTCGGGGGTGAAGACCGGGCCGGTCAGGGCGGACAGGCCGGTGCGGGCCAGCTTCTTCGCCTGCTGCTGCGCCGAGCCGTTGGTCAGCACCGCGACCGGGACGCCGGTGGCGGCGAGGGCGGTCAGCGCGGGCAGCACGTCGTCATAGGCGCGCCACGCCGCCTCGTAATGGGCCAGGTAGCCCGCGAACATCGCGTCGAGCTCCGCGGGCGCGGCCTGCGAGCCGAAATAGTCCCGCAAGCGGCGGCGGCGCTGCTCCGCGAAGGTGATCGTGCGCGCCCGCCAGGCCGCGAGGTGCACCTCCTGCACCTCCGCCCAGCGCGCGACCGCCTCGTCGGTGGCGGGCAGGCCGAGCGTCGGGAGCCAAGCGCGCAGCCCCGCGTCCGCGGCGGCCTCGTGGTCGACGAGCGTGCCGTCCAGGTCCAGCAGCACCGCGGGCGTGGTCACGGGCGGCATCCTATGCTCGGAAACCGTGACGATCACGCCGCTACCCCTGTCCACGTGGCCGACCCCACTGGAACCGGCCCCGCGCCTCGCGGCCGAGCTGGGCCTCGACGAGCTGTGGCTCAAGCGCGACGACCTGACGGGCCTGGGCGGCGGCGGCAACAAGGTCCGCAAACTGCAGTACACCCTCGCCGAAGCCGTCGCCGCGGGCTCGACCCGGGTCGTCACGACCGGTGCACCGCAGTCCAACCACGCCCGCCTGACCGCCGCCGCGGCCGCCCGCCTCTCCCTGGGCTGCACCCTGGTCCTCGCGGGCGACCCGCCCCCGGCTCCGCGCGGCAACCTCCTGCTCGACGACCTCGCCGGCGCGACAGTCGTCTGGGCCGGCGGCCGCCCGGTCGCCGACGTGGCCGCCGAGCAGCCCGGTCACCTGATCCCGTTCGGCGGCACGTCCGCGTTCTCGGCCCGCGGCTACGCCGACTGCGCCCGCGAGATCCTCGCCCAGCTGTCCGGCGTGGATCTGGTCGTCGTCGCGCTCGGCTCCGGCGGCACGATGGCCGGGCTCGTCGCCGAGCTGGGCCCGGCCCGTGTCCTGGGCGTCGACGTCGGCGCGCTGCCGGACGCCCGGTCGACGGTCGCGGGCCTGCTCGCCGAGATGGGCGCGCCGGTCGACGCCGGGTCCTTGCACATCGACGGTACGCAGGCCGGGGCGGGCTATGCGACGCTGACGCCCGCGGCGCATGCGGCCATGACGCTCGCCGCCCGCACCGAGGGTGTGTTCCTGGATCCGACCTACACCGGGCGGGCGATGGCGGGGCTGGTGACCGCCCGGCCGCCCGGCAAGGTCGTGTTCCTGCACACGGGTGGGTTGCCGGGCCTGTTCGGCCACCCCGCCTTCCCCGGCTGAACTATTCGGCGGGGCGGGCGCGGAGGCGGCGGAGCATGCGGG
>CAKUMG010000690.1 GCA_934667465.1 uncultured Actinoplanes sp.
GTCAGGCACAGCTCGTCGACCAGGTCGGCGGCGGTGAGCGCGCCGAAGAGCTGCGGCCCGCCCTCGCAGAGCAGCTGGGTCGCGCCCCGCGAGTGCAGCTCGGCGACCATGGCCCGCAGGTCGACGGTCTCGTCACCCAGCGCGAGGATCTCGGCCACCTCGGCCAGCCCGGGCGGAGGCGTCGCCCCGCTCCGGGTGACCACCAGCGGCCGGACCGGCGCGTCGGCGAAGACCAGCTGGGCGGGGTCCAGATCGAGGCTGCCCGAGACGACCACCATCAGCGGAAACTCGGCGAGGCCGCGGGCCCGGCGCCACGCCCGGCCCGGCTCGTCGAGGCGCAGCGCGTCGTAGTTCTCGGTGCGCAGGGTGCCGGCCGCCACGACCAGGGCGTCGCAGAGCATCCGCAGGGTGTCGAAGATCTGTTTGTCGCCGGGGCCGCCCAGCGCGCCGGACTTGCCGTCGACGGTGACCGCGCCGTCGGCACTCGCGACGAAGTTCACCCGCAGGGCCGGCCGGGGGTGCCGCGGATAGCGGCTCAGCAGTTCGTCCTGGTCGATCACGCAGCCCAGGCTACGGCGGGCCGGGCGTGGTGCCGCGCGCCACAGCCGGCCGGCGCCTACTCAGCGGGCGGCGGGTCAGGGACCGGGTGGGCCGGTGACCGGCGGGGTCGGCTCGACCGGCCGGTGCTGGCAGTCGCACCAGGAGCCGCCCCGGCACTCCTTGTGCCGCTGCTCACGGCACGCGTGGCAGATCATGGTTCCCAGCGTAGGCGGCCGGGAGGACGAGCGGGCCGACACCGGGCAGACATGAGTAGCAAGGCTGGAGAATAATGCGGCCCATGACCCGGCCCACCCCTCCACCAGGGCGCCCGACGCTCGACGCCGTCGCTGCCCGCGCCGGGGTCGGCCGCGGCACCGCATCCCGCGTGCTCAACGGATCGACCCAGGTGAGCCCGCAGGCCAAGGCGGCCGTGGAGGCGGCGATCCTCGAGCTGGGCTATGTGCCCAACCGGGCCGCGCGCTCGCTGGTGACCCAGCGCACCGACTCCGTCGCGCTCGTGGTGTCCGAGTCGCAGGAGCGGCTGTTCGCCGAGCCGTTCTTCGCCGGCGTCCTGCGGGGGATCAACGCCGCCCTGCTGGAGACGCCGCTGCAGCTCTGGCTGGCCATGGCGGCGTCGCCGGCCCAGCGCGAGCGCGTGGTGCACCACCTCACCGGCCACCACGTCGACGGCGTCCTGCTGCTCTCGCTGCACGACGAGGACCCGCTGCCCGGCATCCTGCGCGACCGGGGCATGCCGTTCGTGCTGGGCGGCCGGCCCGTCGACCCGTTGCCCGGCGACTACTTCGTCGACGTCGACAACGTGGCCGGGGCCCGGCTGGCGGTCGACCACCTGCGCAGCCGTGGGGCGCGCCGGATCGCCACCGTCGCGGGCCCGCAGGACATGGAGGTCGGCCGGGCGCGCCTGGCCGGCTACCGTGCGGCCGTGCAGGGTCCCGAGCTGGTGGAGTTCAGCGGGTTCAGCGAGGAGGGCGGCGCCCGCGCGACGACGGCGCTGCTGGCGCGCGAGCCCGCGCTCGACGGCATCTTCGCCGCCTCGGACCTGATGGCCAGCGGGGCGCTGCGCGCGTTGCGCGCGGCCGGCCGCCGGGTGCCGGAGGACGTGGCGCTGATCGGCTTCGAGGACGCCCCCGTCGCCCGGCAGTGCGAGCCGCCGCTGACCACGGTCTACCAGCCCGTCGAGGAGATGGGCCGGCGGATGGCGGAGCTGCTCGTCGGCCTCATCAAGCGTGATCCCGTGGAGAATTCCCACGTTCTGCTCGACACCCATCTGGTCCGTCGCGCCTCCGCCTGATTCGCTCTAGCCTGACCTGGGCGGAGACGGCGAAGCGCCCAGCATTCGGACATAACACGACACCTGGGCACGCGCCCGCCGATGTGCCCTTAATGTGACTCAAGGCATATCTATGCGTCTTGACGGCCGGGACACGGCGGCGCAACGGTGGCGAAACCCTGTCCCGGCAAGCTGGGCGCAGCTTTCGGCGGCACTTCGTGTCGTCTCGGAGACGGAGGAGCTGCATGTTGCTGCGGGTACGGGTCACTCTGCCGGACCGCCCGGGTGCTCTCGGCCAGGTCGCCCGCACGCTGGGCGTCGCCGGGGCCGACATCGTCCAGGTGGTGGTGCTGGAGCGGCTCGGCGGCCGGGCCGTGGACGACTTCACGGTCGTCTGGCCGGGCGCGGCCCGTGTCGACCGGCTCCTCGCCGGGCTCGGCGCCATCCCGGGCGTCCAGGTCGACGGCATGTGGCAGGCGATCGGCGCGCCGGTCTCCGGCGGCAACGACGCCGAGCTGCTCGCCCAGGTCGCCGCGAACCCGGAGGACGGGCTCGCCACGCTGGTCGACGCGCTGCCCGCGCTGCTCGCCGCGGACTGGGCGGCGGCCACCGTGGTCCCGGCCGACTGGGCCGCCCGCGCGGCGGCGCCCCGGCCCGCACCCGGCGGCGAACCGGAGCTGCGCCTGCCCGCCGGGGGCAGTCCCACCGTGGCGTACGCGAGCTGGCGCGCGCCGGACCCGCTCCGCCTGCCCGAGGTCACGCCGCTGCGCGCCCGCCCGATGACCGGCCCCGACGGCACCCGGTACGCGGTGGCGCCGTTCGGCCGCGCCGGCCTGGTGCTCGTGATCGCGCGCATGGAGAACGACGAACTGCCGCCCGCGGCGTTCCACATCACCGAGGTGGACCGGGCCGCCCAGCTGGTCCGTGCCGCCGCGGTGATCCTCGGCGAGCGGCTCGACCACGCCGATGTGCCGACGGTCGCATCCGCTGTGATCGACCCCTCATAGTTTCCGCAGCGTAAGCAATGTGCAGGTAACACCGGCGAGGGACGCTGGAAGCAGTCAAGGCGACTCGATCCGGAAGGGGAGTGCCGAGCCATGGCGCTGTGGCGGATCAGGGCGACGGTCGACGACCGGCCCGGTTACCTGTCGGTGCTGACGGCCAGCCTCGCGCTGCGTTCGGTGAACATCCTCGCCGTCCAGGTGCACACCACCGAGGACGGTGCGGTCGACGACTTCCTGGTCGACGCCCCCGACACCATGTCGGAGCAGGAGCTGCACGCGGCGATCGCCCGCGGGCGCGGCCGGGAGGCGTTCGTCACCCGCGCCGAGGCGCAGGGCCTGGCCGACCAGCCGACCCGGGCGCTCGCGCTGGCGGGCCGGCTCGTCCACGACCCCGACACGCTCGGCGAGGCGCTGATCGCGCTCCTCGACGCCGGGGAGGTCCGCTGGCGCCCGGCCGGCACGGTCGTCCTGCACGGCTACGACGAGCAGCGCATGACGCTGATCGACCCGGCCGGCGGCACCTACGAGGTGCACCGCCCGGCGCCCTCCTTCACCCCCGCCGAATACGCGCGGGCACAGGCCCTGGTCGAGGTCAGCAGCGCGAGTCTGCGCCGCGGCGCCGGCCAGGCCACGCTCCTGCTGCCCGACGGCTCGGAGCTACTCATCCGCGAGGCTGCGGCCGACGACCTCGACGCCGTCCGCGGGCTGCACGAGCGCAGCACCGCGCAGACGCTGCACCGGCGCTACCTCTCGGCGGCGGTGCCGGGCGACTCCCGCCTGCGCCGCATGGTCGAGCCGGCCACCGGCCTGACCCTGCTGGCCGTGCACGCCGACCCCGGCACGGGCGAGGAGGCGGCGGTCGCCGTCGCGAGCCTGGTCACCGAGGGCGACCTGGGCGAGATCGCCGTGCTGGTCGAGGACGCGTGGCAGTGCCGTGGTCTGGGCACCGCCCTGATCCGCCGCCTGCTCGCGAGCGCCCGCCGCTCGGACCTCGAGGCCGTCACCGCCCACGTCGCCGCCGACAACGTGGCGGCGCTGCGCACGCTGCGCCGCTTCGGTGCCGGGCCGGGCGACCGCGACGGCAACCTGCTCACCGTGACCCTGCCGGTGACCGGCCACCACCCCGTGGCCGAGGAGACTCCTGCCACCTCCGGGTGACGGGTGAGAGCGGCGGCGGTGGACCCCTCCGGGTCCGCCGTCGCCGATGGGTAATCCGGCACTGCCGCCCGGCGGGCGGCGCACCTCATCGGACAGTGGCGGCGGGCCCCACGAACTTGTCGGGGGTCAGTGGTAGTTTCGCTCCGCGACAAGGTCCGGGTTCTCGACGGCGGAGGTGCGGTGCAGGGC
>CAKUMG010000691.1 GCA_934667465.1 uncultured Actinoplanes sp.
CTGCACGCCTGGGCCCTCTCGCTGGGCGCGCCGGGGACGGCCCTGTCGCACCGGCACGTGGCGGCGCTGGAGGCCCTGGTCACGGACTGGCACGGGCAAGGTCACACCGCGTTGCCGGGTGGGATCGGTGTGGTCCGTCGGGCAGAGGAATTGGTTCGTTCATACCTGTGACGGTTGTCACTGTCGGTGGTCCGGGGCGGGTCGGCTCGTCGTCTTTCGCCCGTTAACCTGCGCTTGTTCCGGTCCGGAGTGCTGCCCCCGCCCGCGCGTGACACCGTTCATACGGCAGGCTGGAAGCATGGCAGACGGCTCCTGGTACGACGCCGACATCGACCGCGTGATCATCTCCGAGGAGCAGATCCGCGAGAAGACCGAAGAGCTTGCGAAGCAGGTCGCCGCCGACTACGCGGACGCCGAGGACGGCGTGCTCCTGGTCTGCGTGCTCAAGGGCGCGGTCATGTTCATGGCGGACTTCGCGCGTGCGCTCGGGCGGCAGGGGCCGCCCTGCGAGATGGAATTCATGGCGGTCTCGTCCTACGGCTCGGGGACCACGTCCTCCGGGGTGGTGCGCATCCTCAAGGACCTGGACAGCGACATCACCGACCGGCACGTGGTCATCGTCGAGGACATCGTCGACTCCGGCCTCACGCTCTCCTGGCTGATGCGCTACCTGCAGTCGCGCTCGCCCGCGAGCGTCGAGGTCGTGGCGTTGTTCCGCAAGCCCGACGCGATCAAGGTGCCGGTGCCGACCAAGTACGTCGGCTTCGACATCCCGAGCGAGTTCGTGGTCGGCTACGGCCTCGACTTCGCCGAGCGTTACCGCGAGCTGCCCTACGTCGGGGTGCTCAAGCCCGAGGTCTACGCCCGTAGCTGAACGCCTTCCCAGCTGACTCTCAGATTTCGCCTGTGTGGCCCGGTGTCGAGGGGTATTGTCCGGCTTGACGGTGATTTCCCCTCGACCGTAAAGGGAACAAAGGGTGATCGCCGGGCTGCCACGAGGCGGGCTGACGGAGTGGTGGGAGGCACCCACGGTGTACGGTCGAGTGACCGATGGCGCAGAGTCACGAGCGCCGACGGGGCCGGGCCGACTAAGGGCTGGGCTGCAGGGGTTTGCCTCGCGGCCCGGCGGTTAAAGGTTCCGGCAGCGTCTCCGTGGTCCGGGCGCCTTCACCGGTGGCCGGCGCGGGGATCCATCAACCCAGGTGACCAGGACGCCGATCAGGAGGGGTCGGGCGCACGTCAGGCCCGACAACAGTATGGAACGTACGCGTTTCTTCCGCCGCCCGGTGGTCTGGATCGTTCTGGTGATCGCCGGTGCGATCGCGCTGAGCTCATTCTTCACCGGTGGTCCCAGCTACCAGCGGGTCGACACCTCTGTCGTTCTCGAGCGGCTCAATCAGCCCGGGATCAAGAAGGTCATCCAGGAGGACAAGGAGCAGACGCTCCAGCTCGAACTGGCGTCCCCGGAACGGTTCGACGGCAAGGAAACGGACAAGATCGAGACCCAGTATCCGTACGAGTTGACGGATGAGGTCTGGAACGACGTCCAGGAGGCCAAGAGCGCCGGCCGGATCACCGGCACGGTCAACGCCACCGTTTCCGGCGACAACATCTTCCTGAGCCTCATCATCAACCTGCTGCCGATCGCGATCCTCGTGATCCTCCTGCTGCTGTTCATGTCGCAGATGCAGGGCGGCGGCTCGCGGGTGCTCAACTTCGGCAAGTCCAAGGCGAAGATGCTCACCAAGGACATGCCCAAGACGACGTTCGCCGACGTGGCGGGCGCCGACGAGGCCGTCGAGGAACTGCACGAGATCAAGGACTTCCTGCAGAACCCCGCGAAGTACCAGGCCCTCGGCGCCAAGATCCCAAAGGGCGTGCTGCTGTTCGGCCAGCCCGGTACGGGTAAGACGCTGCTCGCCCGCGCCGTCGCCGGCGAGGCCGGTGTGCCGTTCTACTCGATCTCCGGCTCGGACTTCGTCGAGATGTTCGTCGGTGTCGGCGCCAGCCGCGTCCGCGACCTCTTCGAGCAGGCCAAGACGAACGCACCGGCCATCGTCTTCGTCGACGAGATCGACGCCGTCGGCCGCCACCGCGGTGCCGGCATGGGCGGCGGTCACGACGAGCGCGAGCAGACGCTCAACCAGCTGCTCGTCGAGATGGACGGCTTCGACACCAAGGGCGGCGTCATCCTCATCGCCGCCACCAACCGCCCGGACATCCTCGACCCGGCGCTGCTGCGCCCGGGCCGGTTCGACCGGCAGATCCCGGTGGACAACCCGGACATGGAGGGTCGCAAGGCCATCCTGCGGGTGCACGCCAAGGGCAAGCCGTTCACGCCCGACGTCGACCTCGACTCGGTCGCCCGGCGCACCCCCGGCTTCTCCGGTGCCGATCTCGCCAACGTCATCAACGAGGCGGCGCTGCTGACCGCCCGGCACGACAAGCGCGCGATCTCGAACGACTTCCTCGAGGAAGCCATCGACCGCGTCATCGCGGGTCCCGAGCGGCGCACCCGGGCCATGAGCGACAACGAGAAGAAGATCACCGCGTACCACGAGGGTGGACACGCGCTGGTCGCCTACGCGCTGCCGCACTCCGCCCCGGTGCACAAGGTGACGATCCTGCCGCGTGGCCGCTCGCTGGGCCACACGCTGGTGCTGCCGACCGAGGACAAGTACACCCAGACCCGCGCCGAGATGATCGACACCCTGGCCTACGCGCTGGGCGGCCGGGCCGCCGAGGAGCTCGTCTTCCACGAGCCCACCACCGGCGCCGGCAACGACATCGAGAAGGCCTCCGGGCTGGCCCGCTCCATGGTCACCCAGTACGGCATGAGCTCGAAGCTGGGCGCGGTCAAGTACGGCTCGAACAACGACGAGCCGTTCATGGGCCGGTCGATGGGGCACGAGCGCGGCTACTCCGACTCCGTCGCCGCCGAGATCGACGGCGAGGTTCGCGCGCTGATCGAGCTGGCACACGACGAGGCCTGGGAGATCCTGGTCGAGTACCGCGACGTGCTGGACAACATGGTCCTGGAGCTGATGGAGCGCGAGACGCTCACCCGCGAGGACATGGACCGCATCTGCGCCCGCGTGGCGAAGCGCGCGCCCATGTCGCCCTTCAACGGCTTCGGCAAGCGCCTGCCGTCGGAGGCCCCGCCCGTCCTCACCCCGGCCGAGCGCGACAAGCTCAAGGCGCAGGCCGAGGCCGACGGTCAGATCGCGGTCGGCGGCGGCACCGCCACCAGCCCGGAGATCAACCCGAACGGCAACGTGGAGGGGCACTGACCACCGACGGCAGCGCGACGGAGCCCGCGGACTCCGGCGACGAGCTCGACTATCTCGCCGCGCGTCTGGTCGACGGCAAGCTCACCGGGGCACCGGTGGAGAACGCCGTCGACCTGGCGCGCATCGAGAAAGCGGTCCGGGAGATCCTCATCGCCGTCGGTGAGGACCCGGACCGTGACGGTCTCCAGCGCACCCCGGCCCGGGTGGCCCGCGCCTACGCGGAGACCTTCGCCGGGCTCTGGCAGGACCCGGCGGAGGTCCTCGCGACCACGTTCGACGAGGACCACGACGAGCTGGTGCTGGTCAAGGACATCCCGATGTACTCGACCTGCGAGCACCACCTGGTGCCCTTCCACGGGGTCGCGCACGTCGGGTACATCCCCGGGTACGACGGGCGGGTCACCGGTCTGTCGAAGCTGGCCCGGCTGGTCGAGGTCTACGCCCGCCGCCCGCAGGTGCAGGAGCGGATGACCCGGCAGATCGCCGACGCCCTCTTCGAGGTGCTCAAGCCCCGCGGCGTCATCGTGGTCATCGAGGCCGAGCACCTGTGCATGGCGATGCGGGGCATCCGCAAGCCCGGCTCGACGACCGTGACGTCGGCGGTGCGCGGCATCTTCCGGGAGAACGCGGCGACCCGCAGCCCGGCGGCGGTGGCAGCGGCGGCCGCGGTCTTCAGGGCGGCGTCCGCGGTGTCGAACGCGGCCTTGGCGGCGGTGATCTCCGGCGTACGGATGTCCGCGCCGAGCTTGCCGGCCAGCTCCTCGTAGTAGCCGATCGCCTTGGGCAGCGCGACCTCGGACAGCTGGATGCCGAGCGTCGGCGCGATCTGCTCGATCTGCGGCTGGGACTCCTCCGGCACGTACCAGAGCAGCTTCGGGTCGTACATGCAGG
>CAKUMG010000692.1 GCA_934667465.1 uncultured Actinoplanes sp.
CGGAGCGGACGGGTATCCGGCCGGCGCGCTCGGAGCGGGCGGCGGCGGGGCGGGGGGCGTTCATGAGGCACTCCGGTGGCGCAGGCGCGGGTCGACGAGGCGTTGCGCGAGGTCGCCGAGGAAGCCGACGACGAGCACCGTGGCCGTGCTGACCAGCATGACGCCCTGGATCACGGGATAGTCGTGCTGGCTGATGCCCCGGGTGAGCAGCCCGCCGAGCCCGGGCAGCGCGAAGACGCTCTCCACCACGACCGCGCCGAGGAACGTGGTGGCGAGTTCCATGGCGAGCACGGCGATGACGGGGACGGCGGCGTTGCGCAGCCCGTGCCGCCGCATCGCGCGGGCCGGAGAGGCGCCGAGCGCGCGCGCCGTGCGCAGGAAGTCGGCACCGAGGACGTCCAGCGTGGCGCTGCGCACATACCGGATGAGGGAGGCCGACATGACCAGCGCGACGGTGACCACCGGCAGGACCAGCGACTCGGCCGCGGTGCCGAAGTCGGCCCAGCCGTCCGGCGGGAAGCCGCCGGCGGGCAGCACGCGCAGCTGGAGCGCGAAGGCAGTGACGAGCAGCAGGCCCAACCAGAACGCGGGGACGGCGATGCCGAGCTGGGCGACGGCGTTGATGACCGGGCCGTACCAGCGGTCGGCGCGGGTGGCAGCGAGCACGCCGACCGGCACCGCGACCAGCACGGCGAGCGCGAACGCGGCCAGGGTCAGCGGCACGGTGACCGGCAGGCGCGTCACGATCTCGGGGCCGACGGGCAGCGTACTGATCAGGGACTTGCCCAGGTCGAGCGTGAACACGTCACCCAGCCAGGTGAGGAACTGGGCGTAGAGGGGTGTGTCCGTGCCCAGCTCCTGGCGGGCGGCCTCGATCTGCTCTCGAGTCGCACCGACCGGGAGCAGGGCGTTGGCCGGGTCGCCCGGCAGGAGCCGGAGCAGCACGAACAGCACCACGGCGGCGAGGAACAGCGACCCGATGAGGATCGCTGTCCGCCGCAGCAGGTACGGGACCATCAGCTCTTGACGATGCCGTACGCGAAGAACTGGCTGTTGAGGCCGTTGACCGGGTAGCCCGTCAGCTTCGAGGAGGCGACCACGATCTGCGGGTAGAGGTAGAGCCAGTCGCTGGCCGCCTCCTCCGCGATGATCTTGTTGGCCTGCTTGAGCAGCGCGGTCTGCTCGTCGGCGGTGGCCGACTGCTCCGCCTTGGTGATCAGGTCGGCGACCTGCTTGTTGTCGTAGCCCCAGTAGAAGTCGGGGTTGCCGTACCAGACCACGTCGCGGTCGTTGACGTGCTCCTGCATCGTGGCCTGGAAGTCTCGCTGCTGGTAGACCTTCGTGTACCACTCGTCGGAGGTGATCGTGTTGATGTTCACCGTGATGCCGACCTTGGCCAGCTCCGACTTGATGAAGGTGGCCGCGGTGGGGTGCGGGTCGTAGCTCGGGGTGTCGAGCGTGAACGTGAAGCCGTTCGGCTGGCCGCCCTGGGCGAGCAGCTGCTTGGCCTTCGCGGGGTCGTAGGCGTTGACCGAGGTCAGGTCCTCGTACCAGGGGTCGGTCGGCGGGACCATCGAGCCGATCGGGGTGCCGTAGTCGCCCCAGATCGAGTTGAGCAGCTTCTTGTCGTCGATGGCGGCGCTGACGGCCTGGCGCACGGCGACATTGTTGAACGGCGCGACCTTGTCGTTGAAGGCGAGCAGCAGCTTGGTGGTGCCCTTGCCGTTGTTGACCTTGTACGCGGGGTTGTTCTCGAACTGGGCCAGGGCGTCCGGGCTCTGCTCGCTGGTGACCACGTCGACCGCGTTCGTGAGCAGCGCGTTGTTGAGCGCGGTGGCGTCGGTGAAGTAGTGGAACACGACGCCGGCGTTCTTCGCGGCGGTGCCCCAGTAGCCGTCGAAGCGGGTGAGGCTCAGGGTCGAGCCGCGCTTCCACTCCCCCAGCTTGTAGGGCCCGGTGCCGTCCGCGGTGGTGGTCAGGTCGGTCGCGGCCGAGTTGACGACCCAGATGTAGCTCAGGTTGTAGACGAAGGAGATCGACCGGCTGGCGAGCGTGACGACCACCGTCGCGTCGTCCGGGGTGGCGATCTCCTTGATCACCTCGAGGCTGCTCTTGCGGGCGGACTTGGAGTTCTCCGCGGTGACCCGCTCGATGCTCGCCTTGACGTCCGCCGAGGTCAGCGCCTTGCCGGAGTGGAACTTCACGCCCGTCTGCAGGGTGAACGTGTAGGTCAGGCCGTCCTCGCTGACCTTCTGCTCCTTGGCGAGCAGCGGCTCCACGGCGCCGGTGTCGGTGAGCTTGAAGAGCCCCTCGTACACGTTGCCGTTGAGCGCCTCGGTCACGCCCTGGCCGCCGCCGGCGGTGTTGTCGAGGTTCTGCGGCTCGTAGACCGAGCCGATCTGGATCGTCGCCGCGGTGCTGTCGGCGCTGCTGCTGTCGCTGTCGTCGCCGCCCCCGCCGCAGGCGGCCAGCGCGCCGGAGAGGGCGAGCGCGGTTGCCGCGGCCAGGATCTTCCGTCGTTTCACGGTTTCATGTCTCCTTGCGAGGGGGTTCTAGTGGTCGAAACCGTCGCGGAAGAGGGCCAGCTTCTCGCCGGCCTCCACGCGCACCGCGAGCCGGTTCTGCGGCGGCGGCATCGGGCAGTTGTAGTGCGGCGAGAACCCGCAGGGCGGGACGAACGCGCGGTTGAAGTCGAGGACGGCCCGGTCGGTGCCGGGGATCCGCTCGACGAAGAGGAAACGCCCTGCGCCGTACGTCTCCGTGCGGTTCGTGGGATCGCCGAAGACCAGCAGCAGCGGCCCGTCGTCGTCGAACGCGCTCAGCGTGTAGTCATGCCCGTCGAGGGTGAGGTGCAGGTCGCCGGGCACGGGCAGGTCGCGGGTGAACCCGGCGTCCTGGGCGTGCTGGAACGGCACCTTGCGCTCGCCGCTGACCTCGGAATAGCGGGCCTCGAGCACCCAGGCGGGGTCGTACGGGAACGCGTCGATCCCGTCGAAGTGCCGGATCGCCGGAGACGCGGCGTCCCACAGCCGCACGCCGTGTTGCACGGCCCCGTTCAGCGGGTCGTGGCGGCTGAGCCGGGTGGCCGTGACGGTCTCCGGCTGCCCCGCGAGCGCGGCGGCGGGGTCGTCGGCACCCCACCGGGTCTCGATCAGCGCGAGATTGCCGGTCGGCGCGGTGACCGCGCGCAGGCGGCCCTCCCGCCACGCGGCATGCTCCTGCGACGCGTCAGCGTTCGTCATGGTGACACCTTTGTTGATCTTGATTGGGGCTCGGCGCTAACTCTACGAGCCCGGTAGGTTTAACAGCCATCGAAGGTTGCCCTGGTCACAGCGGCGATCCCGCTCTCCGGGACGAGGCTTTTCCGGGTTTTCCGCCGCTTATGTCCCAGCTTATCGGGGTCGCCGACAGCGCGATGCCGATCCAGCGACCGCCCTCCGCCTCCCCGTTGCGGCGAATATTTTCGAGGCCGGGGTGTGACACCCGGCCGGTTCGCGACAGGGGGAGGGTGTGGAACACGAGAACGCCGCCGAGGAGCGCTTCCGGGCGCTGCACGCGGCTACCCACACCGACCTGCTCCGGTTCGTGAAACGGCGGATACCGGACGACGACGCCGATGACGTCGTGTCCGGCACCTATCTGATCGCGTGGCGGCGCTTCAAGGATCTGCCCGACGACGCGCGGCCGTGGCTGTTCGGGATCGCGCGCAACCTGCTGGCCAACCGGAGCCGGCTGCGGCTGCGGCGCAGCGCCGTCGACGTCCGGATGGTGACCGACCTCGCGACCGCCGAGGCCGACCGGGCGCCCGGGGTCGACGCCCGCGTCGATCTGGTGCGGGCGTGGTGGGGCCTGAGCGCCGCCGACCGCGAGGTGCTGGCGCTGGTCGCCTTCGACGGGCTCACCGACGTGCAGGCCGCCGCCGTGCTGGGCTGCCGCCCGGCCACCTTCCGGATGCGGCTCACCCGGGCCCGGAGCCGCCTGCGGGTCGCGCTGGAGCCCGCCACCGGCCTTCCTTCGGCCGTCACCACCTGGAGCAGAGCATGAACGAGCTGGACGACCTGCGCACCATCGACCCGATGCACGACTGGGAGCCCTCCCCCGAGCGCCGCGCCCGCGCCACGGCCGGCCTCGACGAGATGTTCCACCGGCCCGCCGCCCCGGCCGCC
>CAKUMG010000693.1 GCA_934667465.1 uncultured Actinoplanes sp.
GAGCATGGTGACCCGCTCCGCGACCGCCGCGGAAGACAGGTCGGGGAGCCGGTCGTCGTGGCGGTGATCGCCCGCGGCGGAGGCCCGCCCGGGGTCACTGGCCAGGATGGCGTCGACGATCCGCTCTGCGAGGGGCACGAACTCCGGCATGCAGCGAAATCTACTCGCGGGGTACGACAACTCGCAGCGCTCACGCGCCGGGGGCCGCCTCCGCGTCGCGTACGGCATCGGCATGTCGCAGTGCCGCGGCACGCAGCAGGGCCTCGGCGTCCAGCCCCTGCGCCCGCGACCGCGCGACCAGGCGCAGCAGCTCCGCGCCGAGATCGTCGCCGGTGGGCAGCGTCGCCTCGACACCGGCCCGCTCGGCGCGCTGGAGGATCTTCGCCGCCAGGGCCAGGGCGGGCTGGCTCAGGGCGACCCCCTCCAGGACCGAGGTGCGGGCCTTCTCCTCGCGCTTGATCCGCTCCCAGTTGTCGATGATGTCCTCGACGCTGCCGACGGCCTCCCCCGCGAACACGTGCGGGTTGCGGCGCACCATCTTCTCGACCAGGCCGGCGGCCACGTCGTCGACGGTCCAGCGCTGGTCCTCGGGCAGCTCCTCGGCGAGGCGCGCGTGCAGGACGATCTGCAGCAGCACGTCACCGAGCTCCTCGCGGAGGGCGGCGAGATCGCGGTCGGCGATCGCGTCGTACGCCTCGTAGCTCTCCTCGAGCAGGTAGGGCGCCAGCGTCTCGTGGGTCTGCTCGCGCTTCCAGGGGTCGCCGCCGGGCGACACCAGCCGGTCGATCACCGCGACCGCGTCGAGCAGCCGCGCGCCGGGCGGGTCCCACGAGCCGTAGCAGAGCTCGAGCTCGGCGAGGGAGGGCTCACGGGCGAGCCGCAGTCCCAGCTTGCGGGCGAAGTCCTCGTCACCGCTCGCGGCGGCGAGCCACACCACGGTCGGGTGCCGGGGCAGCTCCGCGACGAGCAGCTCGGGTTCGGGCTCCACCACCGTCACGGTCACGCCCGCGGCGCGCAGGGCGTCGGCCTGGTCGCTCTCCGCGGCGGCATAGACCGGCGCCGACCGGACGAGATCCCAGGCCACCGCGGTCAGCAGGCCGGCCGGCATCCGGGGCGACGTGACCAGCAGAACGATGCGACCGGTCGGCTCCATCAGGAGACAGTAGCCACCTCGGACACGTCGGTGACGTACGGGTCCTCGTCGGCCGCACCGGCGAACGTGACCGCGACCAGGGGCACCTCGCCGCCGCCCTCGGTGTTCGCGGAGAGGAGGGTCACCTGCTGGTCCCCGTACCGCGGGTTGAGCTTGATCTTCTGGTCCGCGGCGATCGTCTCGAGCTCCTCGCGCAGCGCCACGTACGTCTCGAGCAGCGTCTTGTTCTCGGGGCTGAGCGTGGTGCGGAACTCCTCGAACGACGGCACCTGCCCGGCGGCGCCGTCGCCGATCAGCCGCTCGTAGACGTCCCGGAGGTCGGCGTCGGTCAGCGTCGCGGGCTGCACAGCGGTGCGTAGCGCGGAACGCAGGCGCAGCGTCTCCGCGTACAGCTCGGTGTATTCCCACTCCGGCGACAGACCGGCCTCCTGCGCGATCTGCTCGGCGGTCGGCGCGTCGGCGGCAGCCAGCCCGTGCGCGGCCGCGGCACGCTTGAGCACGTCGAGCGTGAGCAGGGTGTTGAGCACGTCCTGCCGCTTGATCGGCAGCTGCACCGGCGCGGCCGGCTGGGGCGAGGCCCCGGTCTCGGCGGCGGCCGCGTCCGCCTGCTCCCGCGCCGCGGCCTGCGCCGCCGTCATGTCGTCCCGGACCTCGTCGTAGATCTGCTCGACCCGGTCCTGCTTGATGGTCGCGCCGCCGAGATAGGCCGCCACGTCCGGCGACTGCTGGCAGGCAGCCAGCCCGGGAAGGGCGAGAGCAGCGACAACGGCGGTGGAGGCGAGTCGGCGAGCACGCAGCATGGTCATGACTCTCTCACGGCGAGTATCGATCGCCTACACCCGGGTGTGATCTGGATCGCTCCGGCGCGGCGTCGCAGCAAACCCTTCTCCTGGTACGGCGGTTGCGACGGCAATGTGATCAGTCGGTGGCCCCGTAGCGCGGGTCCCCCGGCCAGATCACCTCGGCCGGCGGGCCGGCGGGCGGCTCGTACGCCTCCAGCGAGGCCGTGAGATCGCTGATCGACGAGGCGACCGGCACCAGCATCCGCGCCCGCTCCGCCGGGTCGAGCATGCCGGTCATCGCCTCCGGCGGCAGCCAGCCGATCCACTCGGGAGGTCTTCCGGTCGTGTCCACGGTCAGGAGGCCGCCGGCACCACCCGGGACCGCGATGACGAGCTGATCCCGGGTCAGGTACGGATCGCGCCACGTCCGCTGGGCCGCCACCAGGTCGAACGCGGGGTACTCGGGGTGCAACCCCAGCAGCGGCCGCTCCGGGGTCAGCAGGAATTCGCGGCCCGGCAGGCGGCAGGGCTGAGCGGGCTGGGCTCCGTTGGTGCGCAACAGCCAGTCGGCGTAATAGGCGGGGAACCCCTGCCCCACCTCGCCGGCGGCTGCGCGGAGCTGCTCATGGGTCAGTGCACCGTAGGAGCGCAGCTCGACCGGCTCGAACATGTCGACGTCGGGTTCCCGCGGCTGCAGCCCGTTGACAAGAAGACGCAGCGTGATCGTGAGGTGGTTGGCGTTGCGTGACTCCATCCCGGCCAGCTGCAGGGTCGCCTCGCCCGCCTGGAAGACGGCGCCGGGCTCCAGAGTGAGGCGTGGCAGATCCTGACCGCGGGACACCTGGGCGAGAACGACGAACGGAGACGGCTCGCGGCCCCAGTGAACGATGCCGAGGCTCACACTGCCGGGAAGTCCGAGCAAGGCGCTGTTGTTCGAGAGGGTTTCCTCGAAGTCTTCGGGATCCACCGCAGCTTGTGTCACTGTCCCAGCATCCCATGCAAGGCCGGCTCCTCCGGGAGCACGAAGCCGAGGACCTCGGCGGCGATCCGTTCGGCGTCGGCGCGGGTCACCGGACGCTCGCCACCCGCCCCCGCGCCCGTGGCCCATCGGGCAACCCGCGGGCCGTCCGCATCGGACGCCACGACCGTGATGCCCTCCGTCGTCGCCTCACCGGAGAGGACGGCGTAGTAGACGAAAGTGGCTTGGTGCTCCTCCGGGAACACCATGCCCAGGGCGTTCGGCTGCAACGCCGCGCCCGCGTTGACCACGGGCACAGCCGGGCCCGCCGGAGCCGCGGGCGGCGCTGCCGGGGCGGACGGCAGCGCGTCGAGATGCGCGTAGAAGGGGGACATGGCATCCAGGAAGGCCCGTACCGTCATCTGCTGCGGGTGGTCCGTGTTCCAGGGGTTGCGCAGCTCCACCACGCCGTTGCGGACCCCCACCACCTCGTACGCGTGCCCGGCGTGCAGCCCGTGCGGGGGATTCTTCCCCGGATAGGCGTCCTCCGGCTTCGTACCCACGACTATCGGATTGCCCGCGGCGATCAGCCCGGCCATCCATTGCTCCGTCGCCCGCTCCGTGCCCGCGGTGGTGTCGAACATCCCGGACCGGGCCGGCAGGCCGGTCAGCTGGGTCATCAGCTCCGCCTGCCACTCCGGAAAGCTGCCGAAGTTGAGCCGGGCATAGCCGGACGGCGCCGCGACATCCGTGGTCAGGGGATCGCCCGCCTTGGTGATCGAGTTGTTGAAGCTGGCCTGCCAGACATCACGGCGGGCATCGCTCCACGTCCGGTCCACCGCGGCGATCGCCTTCTCCACAGCGGACGCCCAGGCGGCCGAGGTCTTCACCTGCCTCGCGTACACGGATTCGCCCGGCTGCCAGGCGTGCACCGGCACGTCGGGCGTCACCGTGATCCGGAGCTCGCGCCCCGTCGGGGTGATCGCGGAACCCGGGAGTCCGGCCTCGTGCAGCACCACGTCGACGGTGCCGTCGGGGTTCGGCTGCACGAGCCGGCTCAGCACCTCCGGCCGGTGCCCGATCACCGCGGCAACCGAGGCGAGCATGCCGCAGTCACCGAGCATCCCCTGTTCCACCTGCTCGCGTACGGGAGGTCCGTTGAACAACGGCACATGCTGGCCGGTGGCGGGATCGACCGGACGTCCGTACGAGACGAAGTTCGGTTTGCCCGGACCGGGTGCGGCGAGCGTGACCCGGTCCGCGGTCGCGGCG
>CAKUMG010000694.1 GCA_934667465.1 uncultured Actinoplanes sp.
GCTCGGACGGGTCGGCGGCGGGCCAGGCGGTGGCCAGGGCGCTGATCCGGGTGGCGGCCTCGGCCGGGTCGGCACCGCGGCCGACGGCCAGGCCCATGAGATAGGCGGTCACGGGCGCTCCCGGACGGACGACGTTGTGCGCCACGTCGCGGGCCACGTCGAGGACGACCTTGTGCTGCACGTCGCCGGGCTCGAGGCCCAGCTCCGCCGAGGCGACCTTGATCCACTCCTCGAGCACGTTCACCGGGCCCACTCCTCCGCGGTCCGCAGGTCGTCGTCGGTGTCGCAGTCGAACCAGGGCGGCGGGCCGGGGCGCCGCCACGAGACCTCGATGAAGCTGAGATGGCCGAGCAGCGCCTGCATCGAGGCGCCGTGCAGGTCGCCACGCTCCTCGCGGAGTTTCTCCACCGCCTGGCGCAGCGCCGTCGTGCGCCAGACCCCGCACAGCGACTGGCGGCGGCCCTCGGCGTCCCGGTAGAGCGCGCCCTGCATGGGCGCCGACTCCACCGTGAGCCGCAGGACGTCGATCGCCTCGCCGGTCAGCAGCGGCAGGTCGGCGGCGAGCAGGGCCACGAGGCTGACGCCCTCGGGCACCAGCGCGAGCCCCGCCGCGGTGGCGGCCACGGGCCCACCGCCGGGCGGCTGCTCGCTCGTCGAGGCCACCTCGACCGGCAGGTCCGGCGGCACCCGGCCGACCACGACCCGGGGGTCGGCGTCGTGCACGGCGGCCAGCACCCGGGTCAGCATCGACTGGCCGGCGACCGGGATGGTGGGCTTGTCCGCCCCACCCATCCGACGCGCCGCACCGCCGGCCAGCACCACTGCCGCGAATCCCCCCACGCACGTACCGTATCCCGCCGGGCGCGGGAGCGTGAGCGGCGGCTTACCCGGGCACCCTCGCCGTGGCACCTTCCCGCACGCGTCGTCCCTGCTCAGGGCGTCTGTCGCAGATTCCTGCGAGGAACCGCGCACACCCGGCGGCACCGCCCGCGACGGGCGGCCGGCGCGCGGGCGGCCTACGCTCGTCGCATGGCGCGCACCATGAACCGGCGACCGGTCGTGAAGATCAACCTCGACGCGGAGGCCGCTCCCCGGCGCCGCCCGGACGACCTGGCCGCCGAGGAGCCGCTCGAGATCCGCCTCCGCAAGGAACCGCTGGCGGTCACCATGCGCACCCCCGGGCAGGACATCGACCTCGCCATGGGCTTCCTGCTGACCGAGGGCGTCATCCGGCACGCCGACGACGTGGTCACCGCCCAGCTCTGCGCGGGCACCGACACGCCCAACACCTACAACGTGGTCGACATCGTGCTGGGCGCCGACGTGCCGCCGCCGGTCACCGACCCGAGCCGCAACTTCTACACCACGAGCTCGTGCGGCGTCTGCGGCAAGGCCAGCATCGACGCGGTCCGCACCCGCTCGCAGTTCGACGTCGCGGCGGACGAGAGCACCGTGACGGCCCGGACCCTGAGCGAGCTGCCCGACAAGCTGCGGGCCGCCCAGCGCACCTTCGACCGCACGGGCGGCCTGCACGCCGCCGGGCTCTTCACCGCCGACGGCGAGCTCCTCGTGCTGCGCGAGGACGTCGGGCGGCACAACGCCGTCGACAAGGTGATCGGCTGGGCGCTGCGCGAGGGCCGCCTGCCGCTGACCGGGCACACGCTGCTCGTCTCGGGCCGCGCCAGCTTCGAACTGACCCAGAAGGCGTGGATGGCCGGCATCCCGTTGCTCGCCGCCGTCTCCGCGCCGAGCACCCTGGCGGCCGAGCTGGCGGACGAGGCGGGGATGACCCTGGTCGGCTTTCTCCGCGGGCCCTCCATGAACGTCTACTCCGGCGCACAGCGCGTGATCGTCTAGCGCCGTCATCTCGCGCGGCCCGCCTCGTAGAGCCACGTCACGCCGGGCCCCTTCATCGGCACGTCGGGCCAGTCGGACAGGGCGGTCGGGGGAACGGCGGTGGTCAGGATCCGGTCCATCAGGCGCGCCATCGGATAGCCCGGGTCGGCGTCGAGCGCCCGGGCCACGGCCACCGCGGCCAGGGCCGCCTGCCCGGAGCGCCAGGCGACGAAGGCCAGCAGGGACGCGGGCGCGGCGGCCTGGGCCGGACCGGCGCGGCGGACGAGGTCGGACCAGAGCGCGAGCTCCCAGGCGGCGACGCCCGTACGGTTCCAGGCGTAGTCCCGGACGGCGGCATGCTCGAGGACGAGGGCCAGCCGGGCGACCTCATCGTCGGTGAGCCGCCCGCCGGCCCGGTGGCGCTCCTCGGCGGCCCGGACGGCGGCCCGCCCCGTCCGGACGAGGTAGCGCTCAAAGGCCCGCCCCCGCCACCCGCCGCCGTCCAGTGCGGCCAGCACGCGCATCTCGGCCCGGTCCATCGCCCGGCGCTCCGCACCGGTGACCGGCTCCAGCCCGGCCACCAGGTCGGCCCGGCCGGACAGGGCGACCATCCCCGCGAAGGTCGCCTCGGCCGCGAGCACGCTGTCGGCGGGCAGGCACTTCCGGCCCCGCCCGGCACGGTCGCGCGGCAGGGACCAGTAGCGCCCGTCCTCGACCCGGAGCTGGTCGAAGACCTCGATCCCGGCGTCTGCGAACGCGGCCACAAGGGGCTCGAGGGCGGCCAGAACGCGCCCGGACGGTCCGTAGCCGGCGAGCACCACGCGGTCCGGCCGGTGCTGCGCGATCGTAAGAGCCAGCTGGCCGGCGTGCCCGGGCCCGCCGGGCGGCGGCAGGTCGGCCCGGACGGTGAAGACCACGCGCGGACCGAGGAGCGCCACGATCACCAGGCTGTCCCGCGGGTGGAAGCCGAGCAGGTAGGGGATCACAGCCAGCAGCTCGGCCGGCGACCCGGCCCGCAGATTCGTCATGGCCGGAGCCTGGACCGCGGGGCGCCTCCCCCGCTCCGCCGCCTGTGGACAACCGGCTGCTGTGGATAACTACGTCAGGAGCGGAACTGGAGGGTATGCAGCTCCAGGCCGTCCTCCTGCCACTCGTGGGACTGCTGGTCGAGGTGCATGGTGAGCTCGATCGACGACACCACGTCGTAACCGGCCGCGTGCAGGCTGCGGATCGCCTCCACGTTGCGCGAGGAGGGCGAGATCGTGAGGGACTGCATGTTCCGCTTCTTGGCCTCCTGCGCCACGTGCCGCAGCAGCTTGCGGCCCACGCCCTTGTGCCGGTGGGTCGCGGTGACCACCACCGGCTCCACCTCCCCGGCCCGGCCGCGGATGATCAGCCCCACCAGGCCGACCACGCCGTCGTCCGCGTGGTCGGCGACCCAGAGCCCGCCCAGGTCGAGCCGGGTCAGGTACTCCTCGAAGCCCGCGCCGCCGTCGTCCGGGGAGTCCCCGTACATGCGGTTGTGCTGCGCGGTCAGCTCCGACCACAGGCGGCGGCCGGAGCTGTGGTCGCTCGGCCGGTACGAACGCACCGCGACAGGTGTCATGCCGACATTTTGACTCCGAAACGGGCAGGCCGTAACCCGAAGTGGAAGATGAGGCGGTGGATCTGGCGTATCTGCGCGCGCACCCGCAGCATCTTTCGACATTTCTCGCCCACCAGCGGATCCGCGAGACCCCGGTGGGCGGCGGTGGTGTCTGCTCCGCGACCCGTCTGACCTTGGACGACGGGTCCTCGCTGTTCGCCAAGACCTGGCCCCGCGGGGCGCCTCCCGAGCACTTCTTCGCGACCGAGGCGGCCGGCCTGGCGTGGCTGCGCGAGGCCGGCGGGACGCTCGTCCCGGAGGTGCTCTCCGTCACCGCGGACCTGATCGCGCTGGAGTGGGTCGAGCCGGGAACGGCATCGCCGGAGGCCGCGGAACGGTTCGGGCGGGAGCTCGCCGCGGTGCACCGCGCGGGGGCGCCGGCGTTCGGGGCAACATGGCCGGGCTTCATCGGACCGCTGGGCCAGGACAACACCGTGATGCCGGAGCCGTGGGGGTCCTGGTTCGCGGAGCGGCGCCTGCGGCCGTACCTGCGGATCTCGGCCGACAGCGGGGCACTCTCCGGCGCCGACGTCGCGGTCGTCGAGCGGGTCATCGCGACGATCGACGCGTACGGCGGGGAGGAACCGCCCGCCCGTCTGCACGGTGACCTGTGGCCGGGGAACGTCCTGTGGTCCGCGGACGGCCGGGCCCGGCTCATCGACCCTGCCGCGCACGGTGGCCAC
>CAKUMG010000695.1 GCA_934667465.1 uncultured Actinoplanes sp.
CCGTCAGGCCGTAGACGCCCGGTAGCGATTCACGGAGGTACTTGCATGTCCGGCCACTCAAAATGGGCGACGACCAAGCACAAGAAGGCGGTCATCGACGCCAAGCGCGGCAAGATGTTCGCCAAGCTGATCAAGAACATCGAGGTCGCGGCCCGCACCGGCGGCGGCGACCCGGCCGGCAACCCGACGCTCTTCGACGCCATCCAGAAGGCGAAGAAGAGCTCGGTCCCCAACAACAACATCGACAACGCCGTCAAGCGCGGCTCCGGCCTCGAAGCCGGCGGCGCCGACTGGCAGACGATCATGTATGAGGGCTACGGCCCGAACGGCGTGGCCCTGCTCATCGAGTGCCTCACCGACAACCGCAACCGCGCGGCGACCGAGGTCCGCACCGCCCTCACCCGCAACGGCGGCACCTTCGCCGACGCAGGCTCGGTGTCCTACCTCTTCAACCGCAAGGGCGTCGTGATCGTGCCCAAGGAGGGCAACTCCGAGGACGACCTCATGCTCGCCGTCCTCGACGCGGGCGCCGAGGAGATCAACGACCTCGGCGAGTCCTTCGAGATCGTCAGCGAGCCGACCGACTTCCCGGCGGTGCGCAAGGCCCTCCAGGACGCCGGCATCGAATACGACTCGGCCGAGTCCTCCCTGGTCCCCACGATGACGGTCCCGGTCGACGAGGAAGGCGCGCGCAAGGTCTTCAAGCTCATCGACGTCCTCGAGGACTGCGACGACGTCCAGAACATCTTCGCCAACGCCGACGTCAGCGACGAGATCCTGGCGGCAATCGACGCGTGATCCCCGGGCTCGCCCGAGACCGCCGATGGCGGCGGACCCTTGCCGGGTCCGCCGCCATCGGCGTCTCCGGGCACCCTTTCCCACTGCTGCGTCATATCGTGAAAGATGCGCGTCACCCAGCACCTTGCGGGGTGACATCTGGCGCCGCGACAAGTAAGGTGAGGTGGTCTCAGATGACCGATCCGCAGGAGGAACCTGTGACCGACCTTGCCGTCCGACCGCACCATGCCGAAACCCTGATCGATACGGAACTCCTCGAGGAGGCGCAGCGTCAGCTGTCCGCGCCATCCACTGCCGCGGCCATCAACGAGGCGCTCCGGCGCCTGGTCGTCCAGGAGCGGGTGAAACGGCGGGAAGCGCTGGAAAACCTGCACCGCCTGTATGAGGAAGGTGCCCTCGACTTCGGTGCGGTGGATGAATGACCTATCTCGTCGACACCAGCGCGCTGGTGCGCATCGTCCGCAAACAAACTTCCCCTGCTTGGTACGACTTCGCCGAGAAGGGACTTCTGGCCGTCTGCGAGCCGGTAGTCGCGGAAACGATGCTGATCGCCTCGACCAAGGAATATGCGGCGATCGAGGACTACGTCGCGAAACTGTGCATCCCGGTCTCCGCCCCGGAGCGGATGTGGAAGATGTCCGCTGCCATCAGGCGTGCGCTGGTGCCGCACGGCGCCCACCGCGGACTGTCCGGCGTCGACCTGGAGGTCGTCGCGGCTGCGGTTCTGCTCAAGCTGACGGTGCTGCACGAGGACGCCGACTTCGAGACCGCGGCGCGATTCGTGCCGGCGGTGCGTGAGCGCCGGATAAGCCCCGGCCCGGGGAGGCTTTCCGGCGCCGGTCAATAGGCGCCGGCGGAGGCTTGTTCCATGAAGTGGATCATGTAGTAGAGGAGCAGGACGACGCCGAGGCAGATGCGGGTCCAGCGGCGCCAGATGAAGCGGCGGTAGGCGTGGGCCCAGGCGATCTCCGCGTCGGCGGTCGTGGCGGTCTGGGAGCGGACCGTGGTGGGCAGCAGGGCGGCCAGGCGCAGGGCGACCGAGACGCCCGGGCTCGGGCAGGCGCGGTGGTCCGGCGGCCGAGAAGCAGCAGACGGCAGGACCTCGACCGGGTACGGCTGTTCGTCGCGCCACTGGCGGGTCCGGTTGAGCAGGCGGCGGCGCAGGTAGTCCGCGCGCGCGTCGTGGTGGCGCAGGCGGGTGAGCCAGCCCAGGCGGCGCCAGTGGGCCGCCAGGTCGGAGAGCACCTCCATGGCGATCGCGTCGCCGGCCGGGGCGTTGCCGCCGGTCAGGCGGGCGGCCTCGGCGCGCAGGAGATCGGCGCGGGCGGCCACGAACTCGAGGTAGGTCCGCGGCGGCTCGTCGGTCATCGGCGGAATCAGATAAGCCACTCCTCCCATCGTGCGGCGGTCCGCGGCGCGGCGCAAGGGCGCTTGTTCCGCCGTGACGGACGTGTCGGCGGCGGGACGGGATCGGCGGCGTACTAGGGTGTCGAACACACGTCCGAGGGCGAAGGGGGACACGTGCGGGTGCTCGGCATCGACCCTGGCCTGACCCGGTGCGGCGTCGGCGTCGTCGAGGGCTTCCCGGGCAAGCAGTGCACGCTCGTCGGCTACTACGTGGTCTACACCGAGCCCGACGACGACATCGCGCTCCGGCTGCTGCACCTCGACCGGTCGCTCACCGAGCTCGTCGCGGAGCACCGGCCGGACAGCGTCGCCGTGGAGCGTGTGTTCAGCCAGCACAACACGCAGACGGTGACCGGCACGGCGCAGGCGAGCGGGATCGGCATCCTGGCCGGCGCGCGGGCCGGGCTGCCCGTGCAGACCTACACGCCCAGTGAGGTCAAGGCGGCCGTCACCGGTTCCGGCACGGCCAACAAGGCCCAGGTCACCACCATGGTCACCCGGCTGCTCAAGCTCGACGGCCCGCCCCGGCCCGCCGACGCCGCCGACGCGCTGGCCATCGCCATCTGCCACATCTGGCGTGGCGGCACCCGCGACCGGCTCCAGGCCGCCGCGGTCAAGGCCGCTGCCGCCGCCACCCGCCGGCCGTCACCCCGCAAGCCCGCCGCCGGCCGGACCGGCGTCCGCAGGACAGGAGCCGCTTGATGATCGCCAGCGTACGGGGCGTGGTCGCCGCGATCGCCGCCGACAGCGCCGTCATCGAGGTCGGTGGCGTGGGGATGGCCGTCCTGTGCGCCCCCGGCACGCTGGCCTCGCTCAGGACCGGCACCGAGGCGCGGCTGGCGACCAGCCTGATCGTGCGGGAGGACTCGCTCACGCTGTACGGGTTCGCCGACGACGCCGAGAAGCAGCTGTTCGAGCTGCTGCTGAGCGCGAGCGGGGTGGGCCCGAAGATCGCGCAGGCGGTGCTCGCGGTGCACCAGCCCGAGGCTGTCCGCCGGGCCATCTCCTCCGGCGACACGGCGACGCTGACGCGCGTACCCGGAATCGGCAAGAAGGGCGCGGAGCGCCTGGTCCTCGAACTGCGCGACAAGATCGGCATCGTCTCCACCGGCCCCGACGGGGTGGCGGGCGCGCTCGCCGGCGCCTGGCAGGAACAGGTCCGTCAGGGCGTCCTCGCGCTCGGCTGGTCCGCCCAGCAGGCCGACCAGGCCGTCGCCGCGGTCGGCGAGACGATCGACGGCGAGGTCCCGCCCGTCCCGGTCCTGCTCCGCCAGGCCATCCGCCTGCTGGGCCGCGCCCGATGAACGACTACCCGCCCGACGACGACCCGCGCCCGATGAACGACTACCCGCCCGGCGACGAGCCGCAGGGGCCGGACGACCTCGTCTCCCCGTACGCGGAGGACGCCGACCTCGACGAGGAGGCGAGCGTCCGCCCGAAGCGCCTCGCCGACTTCATCGCCCAGCACCGCGTCCGCGACCAGCTCGAACTGCTGCTCAAGGGCGCCATGGGCCGCGGCACCGCCCCCGACCACATCCTCCTCTCGGGCCCGCCCGGCCTCGGCAAGCCCGTCGCCGTCGACGCTCTCGTGCTCATGGGCGACGGCACCCGCAAGCGGCTCGGCGACGTGTCCGTCGGCGACTTCGTCATCACCCGCACCGGCGAGCCCGCCGAGGTGCAGGCGGTGCACGAGCAGGGCGAGCTCGACTCGGTCCGGATCCGGACCGCCTCCGGCCGGGAGGTCGTGGCCGCCCCGGACCACCCGTTCTGGACGACCGAGGGCTGGGTGAAAGCCGGCGACCTGACGCCCGGCGACGTGCTCGCCAACGTGCTCCAGCCCGGCGTCGTGGCGGACGGCACCGAGACGACCGACGAGTTCCGGCTCGCCGGTTACCTGATCGGGGACGGCCGCACCAGCAACCAGGTCACCTTCACCGGCGGTGACACGGCCGTACTC
>CAKUMG010000696.1 GCA_934667465.1 uncultured Actinoplanes sp.
GCAGCGGACTCCGCAGCAGGAGCATGCGCCGCCCGAAACCCGGACGAACGGGCAGCGGACATCAGCGCCGCCCAGGACGAGATCAGCAGCGCGAAATCCTCCATGTCCCGCCGCGCTTCTGCCAACAGCACCTCGCGCCGCGATGCCAGATCGTCCGCGACTGCGGAATAGCGCCCCCCGAGCCGCCGGTACGACACCTCGAGGTTGTCGAGTTTGCGCTCGTTCTCGTCCCGGGGCAGCCACGAGCTCTCCCGCACCAGGTGCACGACGTCGCGCTCGGTCAGCCCGGCCCCGATCGCCGCCATTCCGCGATAGACGAAATGCAGGTACGGCATGGAGAGCAGGAATTTGACGAGCCGCCGCTGATAACCGAGAAACCCGGCCTCGGTCTTTCGCTCCGCGGTGTGGAAATTGACGATGTCGCGCCGGTGCAGCACGCCGGGCAGCCCCGCGGAACGGATCAGGTGGAACAGGAAATAGTCACTGCCGATGGTGTCGGTGGCCGGGGGCAGCGGACAGCGCTCGTGCACCCCGGCGAACGCGATGTTGCACATGTCGACCCGCATCGGGTCCACCACGGTGAGCAGAGCGTGGTCGCCGGTGAAGGGCTCGCCGGAGCCCCGGAACGACTCCTCGACCAGGTCCCGCCGCTGCGCCGGGGTGGCGTCGCCGGGCGCCCAGAGGCTCACGATGTCGTGGTAGGCGACCGGGTCGAGCGACCGGATGTCGGCGATGTCCACGGACAGGTCGCCCACGAAGGACGCGCCGGCCAGCACCACCGGGCCGGCGGGTACCGGGTCGAGCTCCACCCGGGCGACGGTGGCCGCCACCTCGGTCGCGGGCCGGCCGAGCACGGCGAGCTCCTCGTGGATCGGGAACACCTTGGCACCGTCGTGCACCTGGTAGCCGCTGTCCGAGTCGCGCCGGTGCACCGTCTCGCAGCCCAGGGCGGCGGCGATGAGAAACGCCCGGTTGGTGCAGGCGCCGTAGGAGACCGCCGCGGGCAGCATGAGCTCCGCGATGAGGTCGGGCTTGCCGACGCCGGCCGTCGCGACGAGCGTACGGAGGAATCGTCGTTGATCGTGCTCGTCGAGATGCACCACCTCGACGCCGGCGGCAGGGGGCAGCGCGGCGAGTACCTCGGCGTGCGCGTCCCGGTCGGGTGCGGCGGCGGAGTCGAGGATCAGCAGGACCACGGTGACGCCGAAGTGCTCGGCGGCGTAGCGCGCCTCCTCGGCGATCTCCGGGAGCACGGCGACGCACTCCCGGTTGGTCGGCAGGGTCAGGCAGACGCGGCGCATGCCGGCTCCGTTCCCGCGGGGTCGTGCCACGACCGCAAGCCGAGCAGCTTGGCGCCGAGGTCGGTGAGCTCGGCGGTCGGATAGCGGGAGGCCTCGGGGCGCGCGGCGTCGCCGACCAGGGTGGCGTTCCACCCGGGGGTGGCCAGCGTGCGCCAGGAATCGACGCGCGAGGTGACCAGCTCGTGGTGCGATTCGAGGGCCGGCATCATCGAGAGGTACTGCACCGAGCGGACGCCGTCCGCGGACCGGTTGGGCGCGACGCCGTGTGCGAGCAGGCCGTTCCAGATGAGCAGGTCGCCGGGTTCGAGCCGGGGCCGCACGACCGGGAAGTCGAGCGGGCCGACGGCGGGCCGGATCGGGTCGCGGCCGGCCGGTGCGAGGGCGCGCCACTGCTCGAACTGCTTGAACAGCTCGGGCGAGCACTGGAAGCCGCCGTCCTCGGGCCGGGTCTCGGTGAGCGCGATGATGCCCTGCACCCGTTGCGGCAGCACGCTGAGCGTGGTGTCGACGTCCCAGTGCAGGTTGATGTCGAAGCCGCGCTCGGTGTCGGGGATCTGGGTCCGCGAGCGGTTGCCGACGTTGGGCGGGTTGAGGTTGAGCCGGTCGAGGGTGGTCCACAGCTCCTCGCAGTCCCAGACGTCCACGAACGCGTCGTAGACCCGCTGGGCCTGCCGGTTGTCCCAGATCAGCTGGTGGTGGTAGGCCTCCACGAAGCCGTAGACGTAGAGGTCGCGGTCGAGGTCGGAGGTGAACTCGCGCTCCGGGTACCAGGTGTCCGGCCGGCGGGGGTCGAGGCCCTGGAAGTCGAAGGCGAAGTCGAGCAGCCGCCGAGCCGTGGCCCGGGGCACGGCCTCCTTGACGACGACGTAGCCGTAGGTCTGCCACTGGGCGAAGTCCTCGTCGGACAGTACGCGCAGCGGGCGGGTCTTGCGCAGGTCGCGCAGCGGGGTCTCGGCGAGATAGGTGTCGGCGTCCCTGCTGAAATACGGAATGGCCGAGGCGGCGCGGTGCAGGAATGGTTCGTTCGACGTCATGCAATCGCTCCCAGGTGTAAGCCAAAGACAGGCGCCATTGCCCACGGGGAAGGTGCATTGATCCGTTTCGCGGCCCGAACGTAGCACGCCCGGAAGCTACTGGAAAGAAACCTAACAGGAGGGCGCCCCATGAAGTTGATCTAAGTAACCAGGTCAACCCGGCGTGTCGCAGGTCAATGTGATGTGGATCATACGGTCCTATTTGCCGCAATGAATGCGTCTCGCGATTCATGTCGCACCGCGTAACCGCGCGCATCGGTTATCGTCACTGCGTTTTGCATTCCGAGCGCTCTACGTGGGCAGCGGCAGCTGAGGGCGATGACGAAAAGAATTATTATCGATGTGCTGGGCCCGCTCGAGGTGCGCTGCGGCGACGATCTCGTCCGGGTCGGCGGCGTGCGGCAACAGACCGTGCTGGCCCTGCTCGGCCTCGAGCCGAACCGGGTCGTGACCCTCGACCGGCTGATCGACGGGGTGTGGGGCGACGCGCCCCCGCCGACCGCGCGCAGCCAGATCCGGATAGCCGTGTCCATGCTGCGCCGGGCACTGCCCGGCGACGGGCCGGGACCGGTGCGCACCGCGGGGCCGGGCTACCTGCTCGAGGCCGACGACCAGACGCTGGATCTGCTGCGCTTCGAGGCGCTCGCCGGCCCGGCGCGGGAACTGGCCCGCCGCGGGAAGACCGCCGCGGCGGCGGACGCGCTGCACGCCGCGCTGGCGTTGTGGCGCGGGCCGGCCCTGAGCGGGCTGGACGTCCGGGCCGTGCGCGAGGGTGCCGAGCGGCTCGACGAGCGCCGGCTGGCCGTGGTCGAGGAGCGGGTCCGGCTCGACCTCGAGCTGGGGCGGCACGCCCGGCTCGTCGGCGAGCTGCGCGAGCTCACCGGGCGGCACCCGCTGCGCGAGGGGTTCCACGGGCAGCTCATGACGGCGCTGTTCCGCTCCGGGCGGCAGGTCG
Source organism: uncultured Actinoplanes sp. (assembly GCA_934667465.1). GTDB lineage: Bacteria > Actinomycetota > Actinomycetes > Mycobacteriales > Micromonosporaceae > Actinoplanes. The sequence goes on from CAKUMG010000696.1 coordinate 3,291, forward strand.
AGGCGCTGCACTGCTACCGGGCGGTGCGCGACCGGATGATCGAGGAGCTCGGGCTGGAACCGGGCGCGGAGCTGCGGGCCGTCGAGCGGCAGATCCTGCGCGGCGGGCGCGACGAGGCCGGGCCGCCCTGCCGGTTGCCGGCCGACGTCACCGACTTCACCGGCCGGGCGGCGCTGGTCGACCGGGCGGTGCGGGTGCTGTCCACGCCGTCGGACGGGGTGCCGGTGGTGGCGCTGTCCGGCGCGTACGGGATGGGTAAGACGGTGACAGCGGTGCGGGTGGCCCGCCGGGTCGCCGACGCGTTCCCGGACGGGCAGCTGTTCGCCACGGTCAGCGACAGCGGGCCGGCCGAGGTGCGCGACCGGCTCCTGCGGGCCCTCGGCACCGAGGACCTGGGCGGCCGCCGGATCCTGCTGGTGCTCGACGACGTCCGGGACGACACCGACCTGGCCGGGCTGCTGCCGGGCACCCCGGGCAGCGCCGTGCTCACGACCAGCCGGGGCCGGCTCGCGCTGCCCGCCGCGCACCACTTCGAGCTCGGCCCGCTCGCCGGCGACGACGCGATCGAGCTGCTCACCCGGATCGCCGGCACCGACCGGGTGCGGCACGAGCCGGGCAGCTCGCTCGACCTGGCCGAGCTGTGCGCCGGCAACCCGCTCGCGCTGCGGATCGCCGGGAGCCGCCTGGCCGCCCGCCGGCGCCGAGCCCGTCGCGCACCGACCCCGGCTTCGGGGCCGGGTCGGCCAGGTCTGCGCCGATGCTCCCGACGGCGTCGATGACGTGGGCGGCGGAGGCGACCAGCCGGGCGCCCAGCTCAACCGGGCGGAAGCCATTGGCATCATCAATGCCTATCGCGCCACCAATGGCCTGC
>CAKUMG010000697.1 GCA_934667465.1 uncultured Actinoplanes sp.
GCCCTGACCGTCCTGGCCCTGCACGAGGCGATCCTGGTCTGGGACCTGCTCCCCCGCTGGATCCCCCTCGCCCTCGCCGGCCTCCTCCTGGTCGCCCTCGCCATGACCCTCGAACGCCGCCGCCGCGACCTGGCCCGCTTCCGCGCCGCCCTCACCCGCATGGGCTGACCCCCGCCCCGCGGCCCGCACGGAACGGCTCGCCCAGCGACAGCCCGGGCGGCCGCGCGGAACGGTCCGCCCGGCAAAAGCCCGGGCGAGCCTAGCGAAACGATCCGCCCCACGGCTCGCCCGGCGAACAGCCCGGGCGGGCCCGCACGCACCAGCCGCAACCGCCCCGCGGCTCATGAACGGGCGGAGGCTCAGTCGCCCGAGTAGCCGAAGAAGTACAGCTCGGCCGGCCTCCCCTCCTCGTCGTGCAGGACGGCACACCGCCCGTACCACCGCTGGGCGGCGAGGTCGGACAGGGCTTTGGCGTGCTCCCGGGTCGGCCGCAGAGTGCCCGTCGCCGCCAAGGCCTGCTCCGGCGTGACGGGCTCGACCGTGCCCGGGCCGTCGTCGGTGCCGGCGGGGATCACATGGGACATGTCCAGGATCGAGTGTGTGCCCGACTCCTGGACGCTCTCGGCGGCCCACAGCTCCTCTTCGGTGCGGGGCCGGTCGGGGAAGGCGGCGGCGGTCTTGCCGTATTCGCCCGGCTCCGCCCACCAGTAGTCGCCCGCGGCGAACACCTCATCCTGCAACGAGTGCAGGGCCTTGCTCAGATCCCGCTGGTAGGGGACGTAGTAGGACCATGTCGACGCGCCCATGAGACTCCCTCGTGTGTGGACGAGGGAAAGGTAACCGGGGGGTACGACAAAAAAGCTACGACGAAGACGTGAGGGCCGGTGGCCCAAGAGGAGGCTCTCGATCCGCTTGAACCACCGGCACCCTCATCGCTACCCGCTGACGGCCGGGCTAATCACCCGTTCGAGAAGTGGCGGCAGAAGTTCTCCGAGCACCGCCATCCCGTCCCTGCTCAGCACCGATTCGGGGTGGAACTGCACGCCCGCGAATCCGTCGCCGCGCAGCGCGTGGACCGTGCCGTCGGCGTCCGCGGCGATCTCCACGCCCTCGACGGGGGCGGCCAGCGCGGTGAAGCTGGAGTAGAACCCGACCCGCCGCACGCTTCCGAACAGCTCGACGTCGCGCGCCAGCCCCTGATAGGGCGAGTTCCGGCGCTGCAGCGGAAGACCCAGCGCCCCGGCCAGGATCTGGTGGCTCAGGCAGACGGCCAGCAGCGGCTGCCCGTCGGCGAGGGCGCCGGTGACCAGCGAGCGCATGCGGTTCATCTTGGGCTCGTCGGCGCCGGGGTCGCCCGGGCCGGGGCCGCAGATGAGCAGGTCGGCGGCGGGGATCACCGGTTCGGTCCACGGCACGAGGGTGACCTCGAGACCGAGGGCGCGCAGCTGGTGGGCGAGCATGGCGGTGAACGTGTCCTCGGCGTCGACGATCACGGCGGTGCGGCCGTCGAGGGCGGGCACGGTCAGCGCCCCGGGCGTGCGCTTCTCCAGCCAGAAGCGGGACAGCCCGTCGTTGCGCGAGGCGAGGAGCGCGTCGAGGTCCGGGATCGGGGGCGTCGGCCGTACACCCGACTCGGAAATGCCCGGCATGGTGCGCGAGTGGAACGCGGCCAGCACCCCGGCGGCCTTGGCGTGCGTCTCGGCGACCTCACCCTCGGGCGTGGAGTGCCGGACCAGGGTGGCGCCGACGCCGACCTTGAGGGCCCCTTCGGGGGAGATCTCGGCCGTACGGATGAGGATCGGCGCGTCGAGCGTCTGGCGCCCCTCGTCGTCGTGGCCCAGCAGGGCGAGCACCCCGGCGTAGTAGCCGCGGCCGCGGTGCTCGTGGCGGGCGATGACCCGGCAGGCGTTCTCGATCGGGCTGCCCGTGACGGTCGGGGCGAACATGGTCTCGCGCAGCACGTCGCGCACGTCGAGCGAGCCGTGCCCGGCCAGCAGGTATTCCGTGTGGGTCAGGTGCGCCATGGGCTTGAGGTAGGGGCCGATGACCCGGCCGCCGTGCTCGGCGACGGCCGCCATCATCTTGAGCTCCTCGTCGAGGACCATGTGCAGTTCCTCGATCTCCTTGCGGTCGGCGAGGAAGTCGGCGAGGTCCCGGACGCCGTCGTGGCGGTGGGTGCCGCTGATCGGGTTCATCATCGTGGTGCCGTTGTCGACGCTCACGTGCCGCTCGGGGGTCGCGCCGACGAGCGTACGGGTGCCGGTGTGGACCAGGAACGTCCAGTAGGCGCCGCGCTCGCCGGTGAGCAGCCGCCGGAACGCCGCGCGGGCGGCCTCGACCGGGTCGCCGCCGACGGTGGCCTCGAAGACGCGGTGGATCACGAAGTTGGCGCCCTCGCCGTGGCCGATCTCCTCGGCGAGCACGTCGCGCACGATGCTCTCGTACTGCTCGTCGGTGAGGTCGAACGCGCCGCCCTCGATGACCAGCTCCTCGGGCAGCGAGGCGATCATGTCGGCGAGCGGGACCGTCTCGAGGCGCTCGATGCGCAGGCACTCCAGGGGGGTGCCGTCGTCGACGCACGCGAAGCCGCGCTCGGCGATCTGCCGGAACGGGATCAGCGCCAGGGTCTGCGGGCCGGCCCCGGCGGGCAGCGGGATGTCGGCGAGCGTGGCGGCGGTGACGACGTCGCCGTGGAGGATCTCGACGTGCTCGGCGCCGTTGCGGTGCAGCAGTGCGAAGGGTTCCATCAGTCCTCGGTCGGGTCGGGACCGCCGCCGAGGTGGGCCGGGAACAGCGACGGCCACCTCGTCGGAGGCGGCCGCTGGGTCGTGGATGACGCGCAGGGGGATGAGGGCCGCCGATTTAGCGGCGCCACCAGCAGTCCAGGTGCGCGGTCATGGCAGCGATCCTAGAGCGTCACCGGGCCGTCACGCCAGTCCGGGGAGGCGGTGTGTCTCCACGCAGCCGCCAGGGAACGCCGCGCGTGGGTTCGGTGCGGTCGATCAGGCCGTGTACGCGGTGCGGACCGCACGCCGCGCCCAGCGCATCCGGCCGGGGGCGCAGTCGGGGTGCTCGCCGAACTCCTGGGCGACGAGCGCGGCGCACTCGCCGGGGCCGAGCCGGTCGACGGTGCGGTCGACGGCGTCGCGGATCAGCTCCGCGCTGGGCTCCTCGGAGTGCTGCAGGTCGGAGACGAACAGCGCTTCGATGCGGAGGTCGTCGGTGCTCAGAGTCGTCATGGTGTCTCCTGGCGAAACGAGTACTGCGGGGTGCTGGATCAAGAACACCTGTTCCAGGATGCATCCTCGCTGCGTCCTGGTTGCCGTGCGGTTGCGGACACGCGACCATCACGACTTCGAGTGACGACTTGGACGCTTGGCGTCACGATTCCGGCTCCACCATGGGAGGAAACGGATATTGTTCATATAACTACCAAGGGCTTGGGGGTACGCCGTGACGGTGGTGCTGGTCGCCGACGACGACGCCGACATCCGGGACCTGGTCGCGTTCAAGCTCGAACAGGCCGGGCTCGAGGTGGTCGCCGTCGAGGACGGGCAGGCCGCCCTGGAACGGGCCCGCGAACGGCAGCCGGCCCTCGCCGTGCTCGACGTCTCCATGCCCGGGCTGTCCGGCATCGACGTGTGCCGGATGCTGCGCGCCGACCCGGCCACCGCCGGCATCCTGGTTATCATGCTCACCGCCCGCGTCCAGGAACAGGACGTTGAGGGCGGCTTCAGCGCCGGCGCCGACGACTACGTGACCAAGCCGTTCAGCCCGCGGGAGCTGGTGTCGCGCATCCAGGCGTTGCTGAGCCGGGCGCGGGCCTGACGGCACCGCCCGCCGATGCCGCGGAACCCGTCCGTCGGACGCCTATTGCACCGCGCCTTCGGCGCGGTCGTCGCGCTGATCGTCATCGCGGGCGTGGCCGAGACCGCCGCCCTGGCCGTCCAGCACCGGGTGGTCGAGGAGCTGTCCGGCCACGTGCAGCCGCTCGAACTGGCCAACGCCGACCTGCGTACGGTCCTCGGCGACGCCCAGCGCGGCCTGCGCGGCTACCTGCTCACCGGCGACGGTCAGCTGCTCGACTCCTACTACGTGGCGCGCAGCGACTACCAGCGCGCGAGCGAGGCCCTGTCCGGTCTCGCCCACTCCGGCGAGCG
>CAKUMG010000698.1 GCA_934667465.1 uncultured Actinoplanes sp.
GGCCGGCCTGTGCGCCGGGCTCGCGTCGGAGTGGCGGCCCGGGAAGCCGTGGCGCCTGGGAGCGGCCGGCCGGGTCGCGCTGGTGGCCGCCGTCGTACTGGCGGCCCCCGCGAGCCTGACCGCGGCGGGTGCGCTGATCCTGGCGGCGCTCGCCGGCTGGTGGGCGCTCGACGATTCGGTGCGGTCCTGCCTGGCCCTGCGCCAGCTGCGCCGCGAGGCGCCCGGCCTCGGGGCGGCGCTGCTGGATCGGGCGGCGGACCTCGGGCTGCTGCGCCGGCAGGGTGACGGATACGCGTTCGCGCACAACGGTCTGCGGGACTGGCTGGCGAGCGCGCCGCAGGCCGGCATGCCCGCTCTCCCGTATCGACGGTCCTACGAGGACCGCGACCGCAACCCGGCTGCGCCGTCCGGCTTCTCGGCGGTCGTGATTCACGAGGGCCTGCTCGGGGGCGGCCGGGCGGACGGCCACTTTTGACTGTAAAGACAAAAGTTTAGGTTGATCAACGAGAAGGTATGGACGCGCGCGGCGGAAGGGCCCTAGTGTGACGGGCGTGACACCGTCCCGTTTCGGCGGTGTGAACTGCCGGAGGTGCCCGTGCACGATGTCGCAGCCCCCCATCTACGCCTGCTCCGCTTGCTGCGGGACGAGGGCCCGACCTCCCGTGCGGAACTCGGGGACCGCCTCGAGCTGACCCGGCCGCGGCTGCTCGCCGAGATCGAGCGCCTCGTCGCGGCCGGCTACATCGCCGAGGCCGGGATGGCCGCCTCCCGGGGCGGCCGCCGGTCCACCCTGGTCGAGCTCCAGCCGCGGCTGCGCTTCGCCGCCGTGGACCTGGGCGCCAGCTCCATCGACATCGAGGTGACCAACGGGCGGCTGGAGCCCGTCGCCACCTACCGCGAGAGCGCCGACATCCGCTCCGGCCCCCGCGCGATCCTGCAGCGGGTGCACGAGCTGCTCGAGAAGGCGCGCATCGACGGGGCCTACGACCGGCTCGACGGCGTCGGCATCGGCGTGCCGGGCCCGGTCAGCTATCGCGACGGGGTGCCGGTGTCGCCGCCGATCATGCCCGGCTGGGACCGCTACCCGGTGCGCGAGCTGCTCGCCCGCGAGCTGGGCTGCCCGGCCGTGGTGGACAACGACGTCAACATCATGGCGATCGGGGAGCGGCACGGCGGGGTCGCGCACTCGGTCGACGACTTCCTCTTCGTCAAGATAGGGACGGGCATCGGCTGCGGCATCCACCTCGCCGGCGACGTCTACCGCGGCGTCGACGGCTGCGCGGGCGACATCGGCCACATCCAGGTCGAACCGAACGGCCCGGTCTGCTCGTGCGGCAACGCCGGCTGCCTGGAGGCCCTGTTCAGCGGTGCGGCCCTGGCCCGCGACGCGCTCGCCGCGGCCCGGTCCGGCGAGTCGCCCGCCTTGGCCGAGCGGCTCACCGCCGGCGGCGTGCTCGGCGCCCGCGAGGTGGCCGAGGGGGCCGCCGAGGGTGACGTCACCTGCATCCGCCTGATCCGCGACGGCGGACGCCGGGTCGGCGCGGTGCTCGCCACCCTGGTCAGCTTCTCCAACCCGTCGATGATCGTCATCGGGGGCGGGCTCGCCCAGCTGGGGCACATCCTGCTCGCCGAGATCCGCAGCGTGGTCTACCGGCGCTCCCTGCCGCTCGCGACGGGCAACCTGCCGGTCGTGCTCAGCGAGCTGGGCGCCCGGGCCGGCGTCACCGGCGCCGCCGTCCTGGCCAGCGACACCGCCTTCGAGCAGGCGTCATGAGCGCCCCCGGAAGCAGCGAAAGGACGGACCTCATGAGCGAAGAGGTCGTGCTCAGGCTGGAGGGGGTCGTCAAGACCTTCCCCGGCGTCCGCGCCCTCGACGGCGTCGAGCTGGAGGTGCGCCGCGGCGAGGTGCACTGCCTGCTCGGCGAGAACGGCGCCGGCAAGTCCACATTGATCAAGACGCTGGCCGGCGTGCACCACGCCGACGCCGGCAGCATCACGTGGCTGGGCGAGCCGTTCGCCCCGGCGAACCCGCAGGCCGCGATGCGCGCCGGGATCGCCACCATCTACCAGGAGCTGGACCTCGTCGACGACCTGTCGATCGCCGAGAATGCGTTCCTCGGGCACGAGGAGAGCCGCGGCGGCTTCCTCAAGCGGCGCAGCACCGCCGCCCGGACCCGGGACATCCTGACCCGGCTCGGGCACGGCGAGATCCCGCCCCGCCGGCTCGTCCGGTCCCTGCCCGCCGCGGGCAAGCAGATCGTCAGCATGGCGCGGGCGCTGTCGCACGACGCCCGGCTCATCGTCATGGACGAGCCGAGCGCGGTGCTGGCCCACGACGAGGTCGAGAACCTGTTCCGGATCATCCGGGAGCTGACCGCGCAGGGGATCGCCGTCGTCTACATCTCGCACCGGCTCGAGGAGATCCGCGACATCGGCGACCGGGTCACCGTGCTCAAGGACGGCCGGACCACCGCGTCGAACCTGCCCGCGCGGGGCACCCCGACCAAGGAGCTGGTGAGCCGGATGACCGGCCGCACCATCGAGTACGTGTTCCCCCCGCGCGTCGGCGAGGCGCAGGGCGACCCGCTGCTCGAGGTGAAGGGCCTGACGCGCGAGGGCGAGTTCGCTGACGCGTCGCTGACCGTCCGGGCCGGGGAGATCGTCGGCATCGCCGGCCTCGTCGGGTCGGGCCGCTCCGAGCTGCTGGAGACCATCTTCGGCGCCCGGCGGGCCGACGCGGGCACGGTCACGCTGGACGGCAAGCCCATCCGCAGCATCGGCGGCGCGGTCCGCAACGGGATGGGCATGGCTCCGGAGGAGCGCAAGGCGCAGGCCCTGCTGCTCGACGAGCCGATCTACCGCAACATGACGTTGTCGTCCTTCGCCGGCTATGCCCGCGGCGGCTTCACCGACACCGGCAAGGAGCGCGCCGCCGCCGAGCGGACCGCCGACCAGCTGGAGCTCCGGCCGCGCGACGTGGCGCGACCGGTGCGTACCCTCTCCGGCGGCAACCAGCAGAAGGTCGTGGTCGGCCGCTGGCTGCTCGACCGGACCCGGCTGCTGCTGCTCGACGAGCCCACCCGCGGCGTCGACGTCGGCGCCCGGGCCGAGCTCTACCAGGTGATCCACGATCTCGCCGCCGGCGGCGTGGGCGTGCTGCTGGTCTCCAGCGAGGTGCCCGAAGTCCTCGGCCTCGCCGACCGGGTCCTGGTCATGCGCGAGGGACATTTGATTCACGAGGCACCCGCAGACGAGATCGACGAGGCCACCGTGCTGGACCTCGTCATGGCCGGCTCTTTGCTGGAAGGAGACCCAGCATGACGGATCAAACGACCAAGATGCCCGAGGCGGCCACCCCGCACCAGGCTACGAACAAGACCAGCTGGTGGTCGGGGGATGCCGCGGAGCCCGTGCGCCGCAACCTCGGGCTGGTCGGCGTACTGATCATCCTGGTGATCATCGGTGCGGCGACCCGCCCCGAGCTCTACGGCGACGCGAGCTGGGTGACGAACAACTTCTGGACGATCATGCAACAGGCGTCCGCGATCGGCGTGGTCACCGTCGGCATGACGTTCGTAATCATCGGGGGCGGCATCGACCTCTCCGTCGGCGCGATCATCGCGGTGGCGGGGGTCTGGAGCACCACGCTCGCCACCCAGAGCTACGGCACCGCCGGCATGATCTTCACTGCGCTGCTCGTCGGCGTCGTGGTCGGGCTGATCAACGGGGTGCTGATCTCGTACGGCAAGCTCGTGCCCTTCATCGCGACGCTGGCCATGATGGTCGCCGCACGCGGTCTTGCGGCGCAGATCTCCGGCAAGCAGACGCAGGTGTCGTCGAACTCGGCGATCAACGACCTGGCCAGTACGCGGATCCTCGGCGTCCCGGTCCTCGTCATCATCCTGGGCCTGGTCGTGGCCGCCGGCTGGGTGCTGCTCAACCGGACCACGTTCGGCCGGCGCACCGTCGCGGTCGGCGGCAACATCGAGGCGGCCCGGCTCGCCGGCATCAACGTCAAGCTGCACACCGTGCTGCTCTACGCGCTCTCCGGCCTCTGCTGCGGCATCGCGGCGATCATGCTCACCTCGCAGGCGACCAGCGCCCAGGCGGCGATGGCGAACCTCTACGAGCTCGACGCGATCGCCGCGGC
>CAKUMG010000699.1 GCA_934667465.1 uncultured Actinoplanes sp.
AGTACGGCACGGTCGGCCAGGCCATGCTCACGCTCTTCCTGCTGCTGTCGCTGGACGGCATCACGGACACGCTGGTCCTCGGACTGCTGATCGAGGGGTACGGTTTCGGCACGCCCACGGTCGTCGTCCCGTACACGAACAAGGTCATGGCCCGGCACCCCGCGATGCACGACAGCATCGCGAAGCTGCGCAGCTGGGGTGTGCACGTCCTGCACGGCGATGATGTCGTACGCCTGGGAGCCCCCGGTCAGAACGAGCGGTTCCGCAGCCAGTTCCCCTGGCGCCGGGCGTTGCAGACCCTGCAGTCCCATTTCCCCGCCGACACCCGAGTGGAGCCCGGAGCCCGGTCCTGAGGGTCGGTAGAGTTGGCGGCCGTGACCGACTCCGCGCCCGCCGCCCCGCCCACCGTCCGTGAGGTGGTGGCGGCCCTCGATGCCCGCTACCCGCGAGCCTGGGCCGAGCCGTGGGACCGGGTCGGCCCGGTCCTCGGCGAGTTCGACACCGGCGTTCGTACGGTGCTCGCGGTGGTCGACGTCGTGCCGGAGACCGTCGAGGAGGCGGTGGCCGCCGGCGCGGACCTGATCGTGGCGCACCACCCGCTGCTGCTCAAGGGCGTGTCGTCGGTCGCACCGGACACGGTCAAGGGCCGCATCGTGCACCGGCTGATCAAGGCGGGCGTGGCCCTCTACGTCGCGCACACGAACGCCGACACCGCGAACCCGGGCGTTTCGGACGCCCTCGCCGCCCGGCTCGACCTCACGATGCTCCGGCCGCTGGTGCCGAGCGACACGGGGGAGGGCCGCGGCATCGGCCGGGTCGGTGAGCTGGCCACGCCGATGACCCTGGGCGAGCTGACCCGCTTCGCGGCCGGGCGGCTGCCCGCGACCGCCGCCGGGGTGCGGGCCGCCGGAGACCCCGGCCGGATCATCCGTACGCTTGCCGTGTCCGGCGGCGCCGGCGACTCCTTCCTGAACGACGCGGCAGCGGCGGGGGCCGACGCCTATCTCTGTGCCGACCTGCGGCACCACCCCGCGAGCGAACACCTCGCCGCCGGCGGACCCGCGCTGATCGACGTGGCCCACTGGGCCAGCGAGCGGCCGTGGCTCGACGAGGTCGCGTCCTGGCTGCGCGTGCAGTTCGGCGTGACCGTCCACGTGTCCGACCTCGACACCGACCCCTGGACCGTGCACGCGGTCCGATCGAACAAGGAGAACCAGCCGTGAAGGCCGCCCCGGAAGCCCAGCGCCGCCTGCTCGACCTGCAGGCCGTGGACACCGCGCTCAACCAGCTCGCCCACCGCCGCCGGACGCTGCCCGAGCTCGCAGAGATCGACACCGTCGCGCGCGAGATCTCCGCGCTCGAGGACGAGCGGGTCCGCGCCCAGGTGGCCGTCGACGACCTGGACCGCGACATCGCCCGCTTCGAGAAGGACATCGAGCAGGTCCGTACGCGCAAGGACCGTGACCAGAAGCGCCTCGACGCGGGCGGTGCGCTGCGCGAGATCGAGGGCCTGCAGCACGAGATGGCCACGCTCAACCGGCGGCAGAGCGAGCTGGAGGACGCCGAGCTCGAGCTGATGGAGCGCAAGGAGACCGCCGAGCAGACGCTCAACGAGGTCAAGAAGCGCATCGCCGACGCGGTCGCCCGGCGCTCGGCCGCCGAGCAGAAGCGCGACGAGACGCTGTCCGAGATCGGCAAGGAGCAGGAGTTCAAGTCGCAGTCGCGGGCCCCGCTCGCCGCCGACCTCCCCGCCGACCTGGTGCAGCTCTACGACAAGATCCGCGAGGACACCGGGCTGGGTGCCGCGCTGTTCCGGGCCGGGCGCTGCGGCGGCTGCCGGATCGAGCTGTACGGCGCCGACCTCAACCGGGTCAAGAGCGCCCCCGCCGACGACGTGGTCCGCTGCGAGGAGTGCCGCCGCATCATGGTCCGCACCGCGGAGTCCGGCCTGTGAGGGTCGCGGTCGAGGCCGACGGCGGCTCGCGGGGCAATCCCGGGCCGGCCGGCTACGGCGCCGTCGTACTGGATACCAACGGCGGCGTGCTGCTCGAGCGGTACGCGTCGCTGGGCACCACGACCAACAACGTCGCCGAGTACTCCGGCCTGATCGCGGGCCTGGAGGCCGCCGCCGAGCTGGGGGCGGACCAGGTCGCCGTACGGATGGACTCCAAGCTCGTCATCGAGCAGATGTCCGGCCGCTGGCAGATCAAGAACCCCGGGCTGCGGCCCCTGGCGGCGCAGGCCGCGACGCTGGTCGGGCGGTTCGCGTCGGTGACCTTCGACTGGATCCCGCGCGATCGCAACAAGCTGGCGGATGCGCTCGCGAATCGCGCGATGGACGAGGCGGCCGGTAAGCGTGCCCCCTCCGACACGCCGATCGACCTGGACTCCGGCGGGTCGTCCGGGTCCGCCGGGTCGTCCGGGTCCGGTGGGTCCGCTGCCGGTGGGTCCTCTGCCGGTGGGTCCTCTGCCGGTGGGTCCTCTGCCGGTCAGTCCTCTTCCGGTCAGGCCTCGAAGGCTCCGCGGGACTGGGCGCCGCCGTCGCTGGACAACGCGACGCGGCTGATCCTGGTCCGGCACGGGGAGACCGCGCTGACCAAGCAGGGGCGTTACTCGGGGCGCGGCGACGTCCCGCTCTCCGACGAGGGCGAGGCGCAGGCGATGGCCGCGGCGGGGCGGGTCGCCGGGATCAGCCGCGAGGTCACGGCCGTGGTCTCCTCACCCCTTTCCCGCTGTACGCGCACCGCGGAGCTGATCGCCGCCGAGCAGGGTGACATCCCGGTGACCGTCATGCCGGATCTCATCGAATGCGACTTCGGCGACTGGGAAGGGCTGACGTTCGCCGAGGTGCGCGAGGGGTGGGCCGGTGACCTCGACCGGTGGCTCGGCTCCACCAGCGTGGCGCCGCCCGGCGGGGAGTCGTTCCAGGCCGTGGCGAAGCGGGTCCGGGGTGCGCTGGCGACGCTCATGTCCGCCTATCCGGCGCAGACCATCGTGGTCGTCTCGCACGTCTCGCCGATCAAGCTGATCCTGCGTGACGCGCTGGCCGCGGGCGACGCTTTCCTGCACCGCCTGTTCCTGGATGCGGCCGGCGTGTCCACGCTGGACATGTGGCCGGACGGCGGGATCGCGGTGCGCTCGGTCAACGAGACGGCCCACCTGCGATAGATCGTTTTGTATTGACCCTCCGAGGGGCGGCTTGGTTTCCTGTGTCCCGGGAAACTTTGTTTACTGCGCGCCCTCGGAGGGCTCATGCGTCGTTTTATCGTTACAGCGGCGGCGGTGCTGGCCGGTGTGACCGCCGTGCCCGTCGCCGCCCACGCCCACTCGTCCGGCCCCGCGCGCGGCGGGAAGTCGTACGTCAAGGTCGGGTACTTCACCCAGTGGGGCATCTACGGCCGCGACTTCCAGCTCGCCAAGGTGGACCGCTCCGGCGCGGCCGCCCGGCTCACCCACCTCAACTACGCGTTCGGCCCGGTGACCGCGGCGGGGGTGTGCGACTCCGCCGACCCGTGGGCCGACTGGCAGACCCCGTTCCCGGCCGCGCTCAGCGTCGACGGCGTCGGTGACGTCGAGGGCCAGCCGCTCGCGGGCAACCTCAACCAGCTCGCCGAGCTCAAGGCGAAGCACCGCGACCTGCGGGTCCTCATCTCGCTCGGCGGGTGGACCGGATCGGCGTACTTCTCCGACGCGGCCCTGACCGACGCCTCGCGCAAGAAGCTCGTCCGCTCCTGCGTCGACCTGTGGCTCAGGGGCAACCTGCCCGGCCTGCCCGCCGGGACCGCGGCCGGCATCTTCGACGGCATCGACCTCGACTGGGAGTGGCCCGGCTCGCCGGGCAACGACGGCAACGTGATCCGGCCCGAGGACAAGCGCAACTTCACGCTGCTCACCGCCGAGTTCCGGCGGCAGCTCGACGCGCTCGGCCGCGGCACCCGCAAGCACTACGAGCTCACGGCGTTCGTGCCCGCCGCCCCGGCGAAGATCGACGCGGGCTTCGAGGTGCGGCAGGTCTTCCGCCACCTCGACTTCGCCACCGTCCAGGGCTACGACTTCCACGGCTCGTGGGAGAACCGGACCAACCAGCAGTCCGCGCTGCGGGTGCCGCGCGGTGCCCCGGACAACCCGGACTTCTCCATTGAGA
>CAKUMG010000700.1 GCA_934667465.1 uncultured Actinoplanes sp.
GGCCTGCGCTCGCCGGAGCACGGCACAGCGACCTCGTTCGAGGAGGCCAAGGCGATCGCCGACGAGATCGGCTACCCGGTCCTGGTCCGCCCGTCCTACGTGCTCGGCGGGCGCGGCATGGAGATCGTCTACGACGAGCCGACCCTGGCCGACTACATCGCCCGGGCCACGGAGATCTCGCCGGACCACCCGGTGCTGGTCGACCGCTTCCTCGACGACGCGATCGAGATCGACGTGGACGCGCTCTGCGACGCGACCGGCGAGGTCTACCTCGGCGGCGTGATGGAGCACATCGAGGAGGCCGGCATCCACTCCGGCGACTCGTCCTGCTCGCTGCCGCCGGTGACCCTCGCGGCGTCGCACCTGGCCGAGGTGCGCCGTTACACCGAGGCGATCGCCCGCGGTGTCGGGGTGCAGGGCCTGCTCAACGTGCAGTACGCGCTCAAGGACGACGTGCTCTACGTGCTCGAGGCCAACCCGCGCGCGTCCCGGACCGTGCCGTTCGTCTCCAAGGCGACGGCGGTGCAGCTGGCCAAGGCCGCGGCCCGGATCATGCTCGGCGCCACCATCAAGGAGCTGCGCGAGGAGGGCGTCCTGCTGCGCAACCGCGACGGCGGCGAGACCCCGGCGAACGCCCCGATCGCGATCAAGGAGGCGGTGCTGCCGTTCAAGCGGTTCCGCACCCCCGCCGGCAAGGGCGTCGACAGCCTGCTCAGCCCGGAGATGAAGTCCACCGGCGAGGTCATGGGCATCGACCCCGGCTTCGGCCAGGCGTTCGCCAAGTCGCAGGCGGCCGCGTACGGCTCGCTGCCCACCGGCGGCAAGGTGTTCGTCTCGGTCGCCAACCGGGACAAGCGCTCGATGATCTTCCCGATCAAGCGCCTCGCCGACCTGGGCTTCGAGATCGTCACCACCGCGGGCACCGGCGAGGTCCTGCGCCGGCACGGCATCGCGTGCGAGGTCGTCTCCAAGCACTTCGAGGGCCCGGAGCGCAACGCGGTGGCGCTGATCGCGGCCGGCGAGATCGCGCTGATCATCAACACGCCGCAGGGGTCGGGCGCCGCGGCCCGCTCCGACGGCTACGAGATCCGCAGCGCGGCGGTCACCAACGACATCCCGAGCATCACCACGGTGCCGGGGGTGGCCGCGGCGGTCATGGGCATCGAGGCGCTGATGCGCGGCGAGATGTCCGTCCAGCCGCTGCAGGAGCTGCACGCCGCGCTCCGGGAGAACGAGTGAGCCTGTTCGAGTCCGCCGTCCGCCCGGTCCTGTTCCGGGTGGGCGGCGGCGACGCCGAGACGGCTCACGAGTTCACCATCGACCGGCTGGCCGGCCTGCCGGCCTCCGCGCTGTCGCTGCTGCGCCGGCGGTACGCGGTGCACGCCCCGGTGGAGCTCTTCGGCGTCCGCTTCCCCAACCCGGTCGGCCTGGCCGCCGGCATGGACAAGAACGGACGCGCGCTCAAGGCGTGGCCCGCGCTCGGCTTCGGGTTCGTCGAGGCCGGGACGGTCACGGCCAAGCCGCAGCCGGGCAACGACAAGCCCCGGGTGTTCCGGCTGCGCGACAGCGAGGCCGTGATCAACCGGATGGGGTTCAACAACGCGGGCGCGGCCGCGCTGGCCGCCCGGCTGAAGGCGCTCGGGCCGATCGGCGTACCGCTGGGGATCTCGCTCGGCAAGTCCAAGGTCACGCCGCTCGACGAGGCGGTGCAGGACTACCTGACCTCGTACGAGCTGCTGCACCCGTACGCCGACTACATCGCGGTCAACATCTCGTCGCCCAACACCCCGGGCCTGCGCAGCCTGCAGGACAAGTCGTCGGTGTCCGCCCTGCTCGGCGCGCTGGTCGGCAAGGTGCCGGTGCTCGTCAAGATCGCTCCGGACCTGACCGAGCCGGCGATCGCCGAGCTGCTGGAGGTGTGCCTCGCCTACGGGGCCGCCGGGGTCATCGCGACCAACACGACGCTCGGGCGCGACGGGCTGGCCGCGGCCGACGTTCCGCGGGGTGCCGAGTCCGGTGGGCTCTCGGGGCGCCCGCTGAGCGAGCGCGCCCGTGAGGTCGTGCGCTTCGTGCACGGGGAGACCGGCGGCAAGCTGCCGGTGATCGGGGTCGGCGGGATCATGTCCGCCGACGACGCGGCCCGGATGTTCGACGCCGGCGCCGCCCTGGTGCAGCTCTACACCGGGTTCATCTATCGCGGGCCCGCGCTGGTCCGCGCCGCGGCCACGCGCCGATGACCGGGGGCGGGCGTGATCTCCACGCCCGCCCAGTGTCCTTCTCCGGCGTTGGGACCGCTCCCACGCCTCCCTGGGTACCCGGGCCGCTGTGAGCCCGCTGAGAGCCCTCTCCGGCACCGCCATTACCTGTTCGGGTGCTCCGGCGGTGTCCGCCACCTGACACGAAAGGGGACCACCCGTCATGCAGACCTTCGGCAGCCGGCTGCGCGCCGCCACGGACACCCGCGGACCGCTCTGCGTCGGCATCGATCCGCACCCGGCGCTGCTCGCCCGGTGGGGGCTCGGCGACGACGTGTCCGGCCTCGAACGCTTCAGCTTCACGGTCGTCGAAGCACTGGCCGGACAGGTGGCCGTCCTCAAGCCGCAGTCGGCCTTCTTCGAGAGATTTGGATCACGTGGCATCCAGATCCTTGAGTCAATTATCCGACAGTCACGCGAGGCCGGTGCGCTGGTACTTCTCGACGTGAAGCGCGGGGACATCGGCTCGACGATGACCGCGTACGCCGCCGCGTATCTCGATCCGGGCAGTGCTTTGAGTGTCGACGCGATTACTGTGAGTCCCTATCTCGGGGTCGGCTCCCTGCAGCCTGCATTCGATGCGGCGGCGGCCCACGGCGCCGGCGTCTTCGTGCTCGCGCTGACGTCGAACCCCGAGGGGCCGGCCGTCCAGCACGCCGTCACGGCGGGCGGGCGCAGCGTCGCGCAGACCGTGATCGACGAGATTTCCCAGCTCAACGCGGGTGCGGAGCCGCTCGGCAGCGTCGGCGCGGTGGTCGGCGCGACGATCGGCCGGTCCGGTCACGACCTTTCGAAGATCAACGGGCCGCTGCTCGCTCCGGGCCTCGGCGCGCAGGGCGGCGACCCCGCCGGACTCCGCGAAATTTTCGGGGAAAGCCTGCGGAACGTGCTCCCCTCGTACTCACGCGAAGTTCTCTCCGCCGGCCCCGATCCGGTCGCGCTGCGGGCGGCCGCGGAGCGCGCCGAGGCGGCCTGCCGGGCCGTGATCGGGTGAAAGAGCCTGCCTAGCAGGCCCGGCCGCACCGGCGGCAGGGGTACCCCCACGTTGCCGAATGGCTGATTGACCGCTAGTTTTCCCGGCGCCGGGAACCACATGCCCCTTTGGTTCCCTGGCACACCACGTTTCACAGATGCGCCGGTATTGATACCAGCGCGATAGGGACCTGAGGAGAACTGGTGCCGCTCCCGTCACTGACCCCCGAGCAGCGTGCAGCCGCGCTGGAGAAGGCCGCGGAGATCCGCAAGGCCCGGGCCGAGCTGAAGGATCAGCTCAAGTCCGGCAAGACCACCCTCGCCGCCGTGCTGGACCGGGCCGAGGGCGACGATGTCGTCGGCAAGCTGAAGGTCTCGGCCGTGCTCCAGGCGCTGCCGGGCATCGGCAAGATCCGGGCCACCCAGATCATGGAGAAGCTCAAGATCGCCGACAGCCGTCGCCTCCGTGGCCTCGGCGAGCAGCAGCGTAAGGCCCTCCTGGGGGAGTTCGCTGCGAACTGACTCAGTGGCTCGTGTAGGAATGAGCCGTGAGCATGGATGACGACGCGCGCCCGGCAGCCCGACTCACCGTCCTCTCCGGCCCCTCAGGGGTGGGCAAGGACAGTGTGATCGAGCTGATCCGGGCGCGCTCGCCGTGGATCCGCCTGTCGGTGTCGGTGACCACCCGCAAGATGCGCGACTACGAGGTCGACGGCGTGCACTACCACTTCGTCGACCGGGCCGAGTTCCAGCGCCTGGTCGACAGCGGCGCGCTGCTGGAGTGGGCCGAGTTCGCCGGCAACCTCTACGGCACGCCGCGATCGCAGGTCGAGGGCTGGCTCGGCGCCGGCATCCCGGTCCTGCTGAAGATCGACCTGCAGGGCGCCCGTCAGGTGCGGTCCTCGATGCCCGA
>CAKUMG010000701.1 GCA_934667465.1 uncultured Actinoplanes sp.
GGAGATCCTGTCCGCGGACGAGCCGGTGCTGGGCGCCCGCGAGCTGGACCCGGCACGCGATGTGACGGCCACTATGGACACGCTGCGTGTCCAGGTGCCGGCGGAGGTCACGGAGGGTCTGCTGACGACCGTGCCTGCGGTGTTCCGCGGCGGGGTCGACGACGGGCTGCTGACCGGGCTCGCGCTGGCGCTGACGCGCTGGCGGCGCAGCCGGGGCGGGTCCGGGTCCTCGACGCTGGTGCGGCTGGAGGGGCACGGCCGGGAGGAGCACCTGATCCCGGGCGCCGACCTGTCCGGCACGATCGGCTGGTTCACCGCCATGTTCCCGGTGCGGCTCGACCTGACCGACGTCGACCTGGCGGACGCGTTCGCGGGCGGCCCGGCCGCCGGGCGGGCGCTCAAGGCGGTCAAGGAGCAGCTGCGGGCCGTGCCGGACAACGGCCTGGGCTACGGGCTGCTGCGGCACCTCAACCCGGAGACCGGCGCCGTGCTGGCCGCGGCGCGCGAACCGCAGGTCGGCTTCAACTACCTGGGCCGCTCCTCCGGCGCGGACATCCCCGAGGAGCTGCGCGGGCTGGGCTGGACCCCCGACGCCGCGTACCGGGACGTGATCGCCGCGCCCGGCGCGGACATGCCGGTGCTGTCGGCGCTGGAGATCAACGCGGTGGCCCTGGGCGGCGAGGAGCTGACCGCCTGGTTCGGCTTCCCCACCGGCGTACTCGGCCGCGACGAGGTGTCCGAGCTGGCGGAGCTGTGGGTGCAGGCGCTGACCGCGCTGGCCCGGCACGCCGCCGCGCCCGGCGCCGGCGGGCTGACCCCGAGCGACGCGCCGCTGGTCGCCGTCGGCCAGTCGGAGATCGACGGCTGGGAGGCCCGGTTCGGCACGCTGGCCGACCTCTGGCCGGCGACGCCGGTGCAGGCCGGGATGCTGTTCCACACGATGCTGGCCGGCTCGTCCTCCTTCGACGCCTACCACATGCAGCTGGTGTTCCACCTGTCCGGCGACGTCGACCCGGAGCGCATGCACCGGGCCGCGCAGGCGCTGATCGGGCAGCACGCCAGCCTCCGCGCGGCGTTCGTGGACCGCGAGGACGGCGGCGTGGTGCAGGTGGTGCCGCGCACGGCCACCCTGCCGTGGCAGCATCTCGACCTGACCGCGGCCGGCGAGGCGGAGCGCACCGAGACGTTCGAGCGGTTCCTCGCCGAGGACCGGGCCACCCACTTCGACGTGGCAAGCCCGCCGCTGCTGCGGATGGCGCTGGTGTTCCTCGAGTCCGGCCGGGCCGAGCTGGTGCTCACCGCGCACCACGTGCTGATCGACGGCTGGTCGATGCCGCTGCTGATGCGCGACCTGCTGCTGCTGTACGCCTCGGGCGGCGACCCGGCCGGCCTGCCCGCGCCCCGCGACTTCGGCGAGTTCCTGGCCTGGCGCGCCCGGCAGGACGAGCAGGAGTCCAAGCGGGTGTGGACGGCCGAGCTCGAGGGGGTCGAGGAGCCGACCCTGCTCGCCCCCGGCGCGGACGGTGCGGGCGGCGGCGTCGACCAGATCGACGTGGCGCTGCCGCCGGACGAGGCGCGCGCCCTGGTGCGGCGCGCGGCCGAGTGGGGCGTCACCGTCAACACCCTGGTCCAGGGCGCCTGGGGGCTGCTGCTGGGTCAGCTCACCGGCCGCCGGGACGTGCTGTTCGGCGCGACCGTCTCCGGGCGCCCGCCCGTCGTGCCGGACGTCGACGCGATGGTCGGGATGTTCATCAACACCCTTCCGGTACGCGTCGAGTACGGCCCCGGCGACCCGGTCGCCGAGGTCTTCACCCGGCTGCAGGGCCGGCAGGCCGGGCTGCTGGACCACCACTACTACGGGCTGACCGAGATCCAGCAGGCCGTCGGGCTCACGTCGCTGTTCGACACGCTCGTCGTCTTCGAGTCGTACCCGGTCGACCGGGACGGTCTCGAGGCCGCCTCCGACGCCGCGGACGGTGTCACGTTCACGGGCCTGCGCCCGTCCACGGCCACCAACTACCCGCTGACCCTGATGGCCGCGGCCGACCCGCACCTGCAGCTGTTCCTGCAGTACGCGAAGGGCGTGTTCGACCGGGGCACCGTGCAGGTGTTCGCGGCCCGCCTCGCCCGGGTCCTGCGCCAGCTCGTGGCCGACCCCGGCCTGACCGTCGCGCGCATCGACGTGCTGGCACCGGCCGAACGCGGCCGGCTGCTCACCGGCTTCAACGACACGGCGGCACCGACGCCGCAGGTCACCATCGCCGGGCTCGTCGAGCTGCAGGCGGCGCGCACCCCGGACGCGGTGGCCGTGGTGGCCGGGGACGTCTCGCTCACGTACCGGCAGGTGAACGAGCGGGCGGACCGCCTGGCGGCCGAGCTGCTCGGCCGGGGCGTGACCCCGGAGTCGGTGGTCGCGGTCTCGCTGCCGCGGTCGGTGGAGCTGGTCGTCGCCCTGCTCGCGGTGCTCAAGGCGGGCGGCGCGTACCTGCCGGTCGACCCCCGGTATCCGAGCCACCGCCTCGCGGCCGTCCTCGAGCAGGCGCGCCCGCGCCTGGTGCTGACGGACTCCGCGACGGTGGGGGTGCTGCCGCCGCACGACGCGCCGGACGTTCTGCTCGACACGCTCGACCTCTCCGGCGAGCACGGCGGGCACCCCGGGCCCGTGCACGCCCAGCAGCTGGCGTACGTGATGTACACCTCCGGCTCGACGGGCAAGCCCAAGGGCGTCGCCATCACCCACGCGAACGTGGTCAACGGCGTGCTGCGGCTCGCCTCCCGCGTGGGCATGGCACCCGGCAAGCGCCTGCTCGCCGGGACCTCGGTGAACTTCGACGTGTCGGCGTTCGAGATCTTCACGACGCTGTCCGCCGGTGGCGTCGTCGAGGTGGTCCGCGACGTGCTGGTGCTGGGGGAGCGGGCCGGCTGGGACGGCCAGGTCATCTCCACCGTCCCGTCGGCGTTCGCCGAGCTCGTCGACGAGATCTCCGGCCGGACCGGAGTGGAGACCGTGGTGTTCGCCGGCGAGGCGCTGCCCGCGTCGCTGGTCGAGAAGACGCGGGCGGCCTTCCCCGGCGTCCGGGTCGTCAACGCGTACGGGCAGAGCGAGTCGTTCTACGCCACCGCGTTCACCGTCGAGGGCGACCTGGGCAACCGGGCGGGCAACGTGCCGGTCGGCACCCCGCTGGAGAACATGCGCGCCTACGTCCTGGGCCCCGGGCTGTCGCCGGTGCCGCCGGGAGTGGTCGGCGAGCTCTACATCGGCGGCAGCGTGGGCCGCGGGTACCACGGCCGGGCGGGCCTGACCGCCGAGCGCTTCGTCGCCGACCCGTTCGCCCCGGCCGGTGAGCGCATGTACCGCACCGGTGACCTGGCGCGGATCGACGGCGACGGCCGGATGGAGTATGCGGGCCGCACCGACGCGCAGGTCAAGGTGCGCGGCTTCCGGATCGAGCCCGCCGAGGTCGAGGCGGCGGTCACCGCGCACCCCGGGGTCGCGCAGACCGCGGTCCTGGCCCGCGACGGGAGCGGCACCGGCAAGCGGCTGGTCGCCTACGTCGTGCCCGGGACCCCGGCCGGCGTCGACGTCGACGAGCTGCACGGCTTCGTCACGGAGCGGCTGCCGGAGTTCATGGTGCCGTCCGCGTTCCTGGTCCTCGACCGGCTGCCGCTCGCCCCGAACGGCAAGCTCGACCGGGCCGCCCTGCCCGAGCCCACGTTCGCCGGTGCCGCCTACCGGGCGCCCCGCAACCACCGCGAGGAGCGCCTCGCCGCGCTCTTCGCCGAGGTGCTCGGCGTGCCGCGGGTCGGCATCGACGACAGCTTCTTCGAGCTCGGCGGGCACTCCCTGCTCGCCACCCGGCTGATCAGCCGGGCCCGTGCGGCCCTGGAGATCGAGATCCCCATCCGCAAGATCTTCGACCTGCCGACGGTCGCCGCGCTGGCCTCGTGGTCGGAGAAGTCGGCCGCCCCGCGTCGCCCCAGCCTGCGCCAGATGATCGTTAAGGAGTGACGTCATGATTCCGCTGTCCTTCGCCCAACGCCGCATGTGGCTGCTGCACCAGCTGGAAGGCGGTGCGGCGACCTACAACATCTCCGCCGCGTTCCGGCTGACCGGATCCCTGGACGAGGCCGCCCTGG
>CAKUMG010000702.1 GCA_934667465.1 uncultured Actinoplanes sp.
TGCCCGATGCCGTGCTCGACCGCGTCCTCGAGGGGCCGGTTCCCGGCGCTGAACGCCTCCTGCATGGGCGCGACGTCGCCTGTCGACTCGGCGCCGAAGCCGGGCCACACGCTGCCGAGCTGGGCGACCTTCTCCTCGAGGGTCAGCTCCGCGAGCAGCGCGTCGGCCCGTTGCGCCGCGGTGCGGGTCGGGTCGGCCCACAGGGCGGCCGGGTGCAGGACAGTCATGGCGCTCCCACCGAAAATTCCGGACTTCTTCCGGATGGTAGAGGCAGTCTCTCCCAAGGCCACTTTGCACGCAAGACGCGACAGGCGCCGGTGACCCGAGGGTCACCGGCGCCTGTCGCCGAAACTTCCGAGCGGTTACTGGCCCGGCTTCTTGAACTCTTCCTTGGGCTTGCCCTCCATGAAGTCCGCGAGGGTCCGGTACGTCGCCGGGTTGACGACGTAGTGGCTCATCGCGTCGGGGTGGTTGCTGTAGTCCGGGTTCGCCTGGTAGCCGGCGACGACCAGCGAGGTGGAGCCGATGACCATGGCGGCCGTCTTGTCGCCGTCGGTCGTGCCGGTCTTGCCGAACACCGGGTGCCCCACCACGCTGCGGGCGTTGCGCTCGGTCGCCTGGCCGCCGCAGCTGCCCAGCTGGGCCTGGTCGCCGACCGGGCAGCGCGCGGCGTCGATGGCCTTGCGGGCCACGTCGGCAGTGGTCGCCCGCTTGCAGGACGGCTTGCCGGCGTCGACCTTCGAGCCATCGGCGGCGGTGATCGAGGTGATCGGCGTCGGCGTGCAGTACATGCCGTCGGCCGCCAGGGTGGCGTACGCGTTGGCGATGTCCAGCGGCGTCGACGAGGTCACGCCCAGGGTGAACGCGCCGAACTGGTTCGCGGACTGCTCGGTGGCGACCAGGTCGGCGTCGCTCTTGGCGCGGAACGTGATGCCCAGTCGCTTCGCCGCGTCGACGACCTTCGCGGCGCCGACCTGCTCCTGCAGCGGCACGAAGTACGTGTTGAGCGAGCCGCCGAAGCCCGTCCACATGTTGTACGTGCCCTTCATCGAGGGGCTGGCGTTCTTCGGGCAGTAGAAGTGCGTGCCCGCGCAGGCCGTGGGCGAGCTCGGGTCGATGATGTAACCCGATTTGTAGGTGTTGCCCTCGGTGATCGAGTGCGACAGGTCGAAGCCGTTCTCCAGCGCCGCCACCATCGTGAACATCTTGAACACCGAGCCGGCCTGGTAGCCGGGGACGCCGCTGCTGCCGGTGATGATCGGGTTGGTGGTGTTCGGGTAGGTGGCGCGGACGCCCTGCTCGGCGAGCTCCGGGTTCGAGCTGAGCGGGTTCTGCGGGTTCGACGGGTCGTCGAGCTTGTACTTGCGGTTCACGGCGAGGGCGCGCACCTTGCCGGTGCCCGGCTCCACCGCCGCGATCATCGTGGCGTTGCGGTCCTTGTCCTTGGTGACCTTGAGGATCTCCTTGCGGGCGGAGTCCTGCGCCTTGAGGTCCAGGGACGTGACGATCCGGTAGCCGCCGCTCTTGAGCTGGCGCTCACGCTCGTACGAGTTGTCGCCGAACGTCTTCTGGTCCATCCACCAGCGGTAGAAGTAGTCGCAGAAGAAGCCCTGGTTGTTCTTCGCCACCGAGGTGCAGCCGTTGCCGGGCCGGTTGGCGGTCTTGCCGAGCTTGACCTTCTTGGCCGCGGCCGCCTCGTCGGCGGTGATCATCTTGAGGTCCTGCATGTTGCCGATGATGTAGTTGCGCCGGTCGAGCGCCTGCGGGTAGCCCGAGGCGGTGGTCGGGTCGAACGACGTCGGTGCCTTCACCATGCCGGCCAGCATCGCGGCCTCGGCGATGCTCAGGTCCTTGGGCTTCTTCTTGAAGTAGACCTGCGCGCCGGCGTAGACGCCGTAGGCGCCGTTGCCGTACGGCGCCATGTTGAGGTAGCGCTCCAGGATCTGCTGCTTGGTCAGCTCCTTCTCGATCTGGATCGCGTACTTCATCTCCGACAGCTTGCGCTCCGGCGAGTCCTTGGTCGCGTTGACCGCGTCCTGCGGCGTCTTGGCCGTGTAGGCCAGCGTCATCCGCACGTACTGCATGGTCAGGGTCGACGCGCCCTGCTTGCCGCCGCTGCCGCCCTGGTTGTTGTTGACGAACGCGCGGGCGACGCCCTTCATGTCGACGCCGTTGTGCTCGAAGAACTGGTTGTCCTCGGCCGCCACGATCGCGTTCTGCATGTTCTTCGAGATCTCCGCCAGCGGCACGTCGCTGCGGAACTCGTCGTACATGACCGCGAGCTGGGTCTTGCCGTCGGCCGCGAAGATGCGCGACACCTGCGGCGCCGACTGCTGCGACAGCTCGCTCGGCAGCTCCGCGAAGCCCTCCGAACCCGCCTTGGCCGCCAGCCCCGACATCGCCACCGCCGGGAACGACGCAGCCGCGACCACCACTCCGGCCAGCAAGCCACAGATCACCAGCGATCCGGTATTGGCAAACAGGGAGCGATCGCGTTTTCGGGTCCAGAAAGTCACCCGATCCACGTTAGCCACGGAGATCCAGCACCACCTCTCAGGGTTACCTGTTCGTATCTGCAGGTCCGGCCGCTCGCCGGACGCCCCGCAGCCCGGCCGGCGCCCCGCCCGGCACCGCATGACCTGCTTCAGCAACGTTTCCGGCGGATCTTGTGCCCCGCCGGCCGCATTGCTACCCCTCACCAGCCGTGACCGTTTCTGTGCCGTCAGCGCCCATTGGTGCGGCGCATTTCACAAAGCCACTTCCCCCGTACGGTCACAGGGGTCTCACAGCTCGTTCTCGAACGTCGCCACGTCCCCCGCCGCGGCGGCCCCGGGGAGCCTCGCCTTCGCCGCGGCGTCGCCGTAGAGCGCGTACCGGAGGAACTCCGTGGACGTCTGCGTGGTCGCCTCGAAGTCGGCGCTCTCCGTCACGTGCCCGCCCTCGGTGATCGAGAGCATCGCGCGTGACCACGGCACCGCCTGGAAGACCGTGTGACCGGCCCGCCAGGTGACCGTCCCGTCGTCGCGGCCGTGCACGAACAGCATCGCGGCGGCCGGCCCGGCGAACGGGGTGGCCCGGAAGTCGGTGCCCGCGAAGATCAGCCCGGCCTTGAGCCGCTCGTCGCGGTGCGCGCTGAACAGGCCGGCCGTGGTGATGCCGCCCGCCGAGTGCCCGCCCGCCGCGATCCGGCCGGCGTCGATCGTCGCGGTGACCGTGCCGGCCTGGGCCAGCATCAGGTCGATCACGTGCGAGGCGTCCGCGGGCTGGTTGACGATGTCGTCGGAGTCGAGCCGGCCGGCCTGGTCGGCGGTGAAGGACGTGTTCGGGTACGTGGGCCCCGCCACCACGAAGCCGGCCTGCGCCCAGCGCATCAGCATCGCGGCGTAGTCGGCGGGCCGGGAGGTGAGCCCGTGGCTGAACAGCACCAGCGGGAAGCGCCCGGCCATCGGCGTCGCCCCGTCCACCGGCGCGGGGGTCGCCGGGGCGGTGCCCGGCGCGGGGTACCAGACCGTGGTGGGCAGCGGGCGGCCGTCGCGGCTGAAGCCGAACGTGCGGGTGCCCAGCGCGTACGCCCGGGCCGGCGCGGTGCCGGGGACCGGGGAGTACGGGGCGGTGATCGGCTGCGGGCCCAGCGTCGAGGACGTGGTCGAGCCGAGGATGGGCACGGGTGAGGCGGTGACGCCGGCGGCCGGCGTTGTCCGGGCTGCGGTCCCCGTCGTGCAGGCCGCGAGGCTGCCGGCTCCCGCGGCGCCCGCGGCGCTCGCCGCCGCGAGCAACAGAGTCCGTCTACGCATGGTCACATTCTTTTCCCCGAACCTGTGCTGACCTTGAGAAACGCGGCGAGCGAAGAATCACACGCGGTGAGATCCGGGGCGGAGACGGCGAAGGGCCGGTCCGAGCGGACCGGCCCTTCGGTGGTTATCGGCTCAAACCACCAGATCGAGCAGCAGCACGCAGGCGAAGCCCACCACTGAGATGATCGTCTCCATCACCGACCAGGTCTTGATGGTCTGGCCCACGGTCATCCCGAAGTACTCCTTGACCAGCCAGAACCCGGCGTCGTTGACGTGCGAGAAGAACAGCGAGCCGCAGCCGATCGCCAGCGCCAGCAGCGCCACCTCGGGCTTGTC
>CAKUMG010000703.1 GCA_934667465.1 uncultured Actinoplanes sp.
GACCGGGGAGCCGCCGCCCACGCGCGACGAGCGCAGCCACTGGCCGTGAGGCTGGGAAGGCGGGCGGTACGGCGACGATCCGGGAGTCCGAAGACCGGCCTCGCGCACGGAAAGCCCCTGCCCGGGGCCCGATCCGCAGCGGGAGCCTGCCCATGATCACCGAGCTCTACGACGCCATCCACCGCCGCCGCGACGTCCGCGGCCAGTTCACCGGCGAACCCGTCGATGAGGAGATCCTGCGCCGCATCCTGACGGCCGCCCACGCCGCGCCGAGCGTGGGCCTGTCCCAGCCGTGGGACTTCATCCTGGTCCGCGACCGGACGACCCGCGCCGCCTTCCACGATCACGTGCAGCGGGAACGCGAGACCTTCGCCAGCACGCTCGACGACGAGGCCGCCGCCCGGTTCGCCGGCATCAAGATCGACGGGATCCTCGAGTCGACGTTGTCGATCGTGGTCACCTACGACCCGGAGCGGGGCAGCCCCGCGGTCCTGGGCCGCCATGCCATCGCCGACGCGGGCCTCTACTCGGCGTGTCTCGCCATCCAGAACCTCTGGCTGGCGGCGACCGCGGAGGGGCTGGGCGTCGGCTGGGTCTCCTTCTATCGCGAGGATCACCTGCGGGGGCTGCTGGGCATCCCGCCGGCGGTCCGCCCGGTCGCCTGGCTCTGCGTCGGCCCGGTCAGCCACCTCGAGCAGACCCCCGACCTCGAACGCCACGGCTGGCGCCGCCGGCGCCCCCTCGACCATGCCGTCCACGAGGGCCGCTGGAACCCGGACCAGCCCGCCTGACCCGGCGGAACCCGGCCCGCCGCACGTCAGCCCGCCGCACGCCGGCGGGCTGCACGCCGGCGGGCCCCAGAGCCGCCACCGCAGCAGCCGCGCGAGCAGATCAGCGCCGCGCGCTCAGGTGGGCGAGCATCGCCTGGTTCGCCTCCCACCCGTCCGGGAACTTGACCGGCACGCCGAGGTGAACCTGCTCGGTGGAAGGGTGGGCGTCGAGCAGCTCGGCGATGCCGTCCCGGGCCACGATCACGCAGGCGTGCCGGTGCCGGGAGGTGAGCACGCAGAGCCGCCCCGACTCCAGGTGGAACGCGGTGGCGTCGCGCCGGCCGGAGAGCGGGTGCAGCACCACGGTCAGGTCGTATTCGCGCCCCTGCAGCCGGTTGGCCGTGTCGACGGTGATGTCACGGGCCTCGGGCGGCAGGTAGGAACGGATGGCGGCCACTTGATCGCGGTGGGCGGCGCCGATGGCGATCCGATCGGCGGTCAGCGCGCCCGTGCCCGACTCGGACTGCGTGACGCCGCCCCGGGCCAGCGCCCGGCTCGCCAGCAGCGCGCAGGCGGCGGCCGCTTCGGCATCCGTACGCACGGTGAAGCGCGCCGGAAGCCGGAACAGCCCCCACCCGGTCGCCGCCGCGTCGTCGAGCACCTCGTCGAGGGCCCCGGCGCCCGGCGAGAACCCGCCCGCGGACGAGGGCGAGGGCCCGCCCGCCGACGTGAAGGTCAGCACCCGCTCCCCCGGCCCCGTCCCCGACCGGAACCCCGTGAACGGATAGAACGCCTCCGCCACCACCGGCGCCGCCGACGCGGGCAGCCGCCACGAGACCGGCAGGCGGTGCACCGGCAGCTCCGGGTTGTGCCGCAGCAGGACCGCCACCGCGCTCTGCATCGGGTCCCAGGACAGGCCCGTCCACCTGTCGACCTCGACGGTCGAGAACGGGTCGAGCTGGCCCGGATCGCCCACGAACAGGGCGCGGTCGAAGCGGGGAGCCACGCGCAGCAGGGCGTCGGAGCGCATCTGGTAGGCCTCGTCGACGATCGCCCACGGCCAGGTGCCCTCGGTGACGGTGGCCCACTTGGCCGCCGTGCCGATGGTGACCGGCGGGCCGCCGAGGTCGGCGACCTTGGCACCGACGCGGCACGACGGGTGCGCGCGCACCCGGTCGGAGGCCACGTAGTCCACTGCCGAGAGCCGGCCGACGCCCAGCTCCGGGCTCTTCTTGGCGAGGCGGTCGATCAGGTCGTCGACCTGCTCGTTGGTCTGGGCGACGATCATCAGCGGGCCCCCGGCCGCGGCGAGGACACCGGCCGCGCGGACGACCAGCGTGCTCTTGCCCGCGCCGGGCGGCGAGTCGACCACCACGCCGCGGTGGGGCGAGGTGTCGAGGTCGTGCAGCACGGCGTCGACGACGCGGGCGGCGTCGGCCGAGGGAGTCGAAGTAACCGTCACGGCGACCACCGTAGCCGCACTGTCCGACAAAATCCGGAGACCAAGGTCTTCACCAACCGTGAGGACACGCGTTCACTGAGTCGGATCCCGGCGATCACCCGCTACCGTGAGTGAATGACCGTATTCACGGCGCCCGAGAGCGCGGAGGACGGTGTGTACCGCCCGATCCTGCGGCCCCGCCGCGGGGAGCTGACCGCCCTGCACCACCTCGACCCGGCCACCGCCCGCCGGGTGACGCCCATCGTGGAGCTGGGCCCGGGCGACCGGCTGCCCCAGCTGCTGCGCGACCTGCCGCCGCAGACCGGTGCGGTCGCCGTGGACCTGACCGCCGTGCCCGATCCGGCGGATCCGCTCACGTCGCCGCCCCTCGACCTCGCGGAGGAGCTGGCCGGGCTCGGCGTGGCGATGCTGCCGGTGCTCCGCGCGTACGACAGCCGCCGCAGGCTGGTCGAGCACGGTCTCGCCGCACGCATGCACCTCATGCGTGCGGTCCTGCGGCTCCAGCCGCACGCCGACGCCCACAACGCCGCCGCGGCGACCGCCGTGACCGAGCGCGTCCTCGCGGGCTCGGGCCTGGAGGCGGAGCAGACCGACCTGGTCATCGACCTGGCCGAGACCGCCTGCAGCGCCCATGCCCGGCACTTCGAGGACAAGGCCCGTCATGTCGTACGGTGGGCGCGTGCGCTCCCGTGGCGTTCGGTGACCGTCGCCGCGGGCGCGATGCCGGCGAACCTCGACGACCTCCCGAGCGACGAGCCCGTCACCGTCGGCCGCCACGACGCGCAGCTGTGGGCCCGCCTGCGCGAACCCGGCGTGGGCTATGCGGACTACGGCGTCACCTCACCCGTACGCCGCCTCGGCATCAACCACCGCCAGCTGCCCACCCTCCGTTACACGGCGGCGGACGACTGGTGGATCTACCGCTGGGCCCGCCGCGGTGGCCGCTCCGACGACCGCTGTCACGACCTGTGCCGCACCCTCGTGGCCTCCCCGCACTGGCCCGCCGCCGGCGCCCGCTTCTCCTGGGGCGACGCCGAGATCGCCCGCCGCGCCCGCATCGCCCGCGGCGGCGGCAGCCCGGCGAGCTGGATCGCGTGGAGCACGTCACACCACATCGCGCACGTCCTCCACACCCTCCCGCGTCACTGACGCCACGCGCGCAGGAAGAGCGACCGCCCGGCCGCGCCACCGATGAGATCGATCGTGACGATAGCCGGGCGGCGCCAAGGTAGCGGCGCCGATGTGCCAAGCCTGTGGACAACCTGCACGATCATGGAAATCGTTCGTACACTTGTTCGCATGATGCTCGACGCGGCGCTTGCCTACGCAGCTCACGGGATCCCCGTGCTGCCGGTGCACACGCCTACGGCCAGCGGCGGGTGCTCCTGCGGGCGGGCGGGTTGCGACCGGCCCGGCAAGCATCCGCGGCTGCGGCACGGGCTGATCGAGGCGAGCACCGATCTCCGGACCGTCCGGCAGTGGTGGGAGCGGTGGCCCGAGGCCAACATCGGGCTGCGGACGGGCATCGCGATGGACGTGGCGGACATCGACTCCACGGCCGGGTGGCACGGGCTGCGCCACCTGCTGGGCGGGTCGGTGCCGTGGGGGCCGCTGGCGCGGACGGGCAGCGGCTGGCACTTCTGGTTCGAGCCGCTGGGCCGGGGCAACCGGGTGCGGGTGGTGCCCGGGCTCGACTGGCGCGGGGTGGGTGGCTATGTGGTGGCGCCGCCGTCGCGGCATGCGAGCGGGAGCGCCTACTCCTGGGTGGTCCGGCACGACGCCGCCCTGCCGCAGGCGTCACGGGCGCTGAAGCTGCTGATCGACCACCCGGCCCCGCGCACGCCGGGGCCCGGGCCGGCGGCGAGGGGCGAGGCCGGCATCACGGTGGTCCC
>CAKUMG010000704.1 GCA_934667465.1 uncultured Actinoplanes sp.
GTGCGGCGGCGGCGCTGGCGGGCGGTCTGCTCGATCCGGCGGCCTACGGGAGTGGCCGGGCGGTCCTCACCCTGCGCGGCCGGCTGCTCGCCGACGCCGTGGTGCGGGACCTGCTACTTGATCACTGACATGGTCAGCGGGTAGCGGTACGGCTCGTTGTTGCTGGCCTTCACGCCGGCGATGATGCCGATGATCGTGGCGAACAGCATCGCGCCGAGCGCCACCAGGATGCCGATGCCGATGCAGCTCAGGATGTAGCCGGCCACCGCGACGATGCTCCACAGCAGCTGGAAGTTGAGCGCCGCCACGGCCTGTGCCCGGACGGCCGGCGACTGGGTGCCGCGGCCCAGCATGGCGATCAGCGGGGCGACCCAGCCCAGGCAGCCGCCGCCGATGAAGGCGCCGGCCGCGCCGCCGAAGTGGGCGGTGAGGATCCAGTTCTTGTCCTCCGGGCTGCCCTGCTGCTGGTAGCCGCCGCCGTAGGGCGGCTGCTGCCCGTACGGCTGCTGTCCGTAAGGCTGACCGTAGGGCGGCTGCTGTCCGTAGGGATCGCCGGGCGGCGGCCCGTAACCGCCGGCGCCGGACGTCGGCGGGGGACCGTACGACGGCGGCGGGGTGTAAGGCGGGGGCGGAGGCGGCTGGTTGAACGGCCGGGTGGGGTCCTCGGGGTTTCCCTCACCGGGCGGGCGCGGCGGCTCTGTCATGGCTGACACGGTAGGACCGCAGGTCGAACGGGTCGACGGCGACACCCCCACGACGTTCACATATAGACGAATAACACCGCCGGGGCGACCGATCATCGCGCGGGGAGCGGCGGCGACGTAGACTGGCACTCTGCTTCAGTGAGTGCCAGTGTCGTTGAAGTTGAGTGTCGGAGTCGCGGGGAGGGGGGAGTGGTCATGAGTCTCGATGACCGCAAGCTCGAGGTGCTCCGCGCCATCGTCGAGGACTACGTCGAGACGCAGGAGCCCGTCGGCAGCAAAGCCCTGGTCGAGCGGCACCGGCTGGGGGTCTCCCCGGCCACCGTCCGCAACGACATGGCGGTGCTGGAGGAGGAGGGCTACATCCGGCAGCCGCACACCAGCGCCGGCCGGGTGCCCACCGACGCCGGCTACCGGCTCTTCGTCGACCGGCTCTCCCGGGTCAAGGCGCTCAGCCCGGCCGAGCGCCGCGCGATCGAGCGCTTCCTGGCCGGGGCGGTCGACCTGGACGACGTCGTGCACCGCACGGTGCGCCTGCTCGCCCAGCTCACCCGTCAGGTCGCGGTCGTGCAATACCCGAGCCTGTCCCGCTCGGCCGTCCGGCACCTGGAGCTCGTCCCGATCTCCACCACCCGGGTGATGCTGGTGCTGATCGTCGACACCGGCCGGGTCGAGCAGCGCCTCGTGGAGCTGCCCGCGCCGACCGGCGCCGACGACGTGCTCGAGATGCGCAGCAAGGTCAACACCAAGCTCGCCGGGCAGAAGATGGCCGACACGCCGCCGCTGGTGCAGGCGCTGGTCGACGAGTGCGCGCCGGAGAAGCGCACCACGATGGCCTGCCTCGCCTCCGTGCTGCTGGAGACCCTGGTCGAGCGCAGCGACGAACGGCTCGCCCTGGCGGGCACGGCCAACCTGACCCGCGGCGGCGTCCTGGACTTCCAGGGCTCGCTGCGGCCGGTGCTCGAGGCGCTCGAGGAGGAGGTCATCCTGCTCAAGCTGATCGGCGAGGTCGAGCCCAGCACCACCCGGGTGCGGATCGGCGACGAGAACGAGATCGACAACCTGCGGGCCGCCTCGGTGGTCAGCACCGGCTACGGGCCGGGCGCGACAATCGTGGGTGGCCTCGGCGTCTTGGGGCCGACCCGGATGGATTACCCCGGCACGATCGCCACCGTGCGTGCAGTGGCACGGTACGTTGGCGACTTGCTGGCACAGAACTGACGCTTCAGCGACGATGATCTCCAGCGCGGCAGCGCGGGGCTGACACGAGGACTCGAAACCCTGTGGCCAAGGACTACTACGGAATTCTCGGTGTGAACCGGGAAGCCACCGACGACGAGATCAAGCGCGCTTACCGCAAGCTGGCCCGTCAGTACCACCCCGACGTGAACCCGGACCCCGAGGCGCACGAGAAGTTCAAGGACATCAACGCCGCCTACGAGGTCCTCTCCGACGACCAGAAGCGGCAGATGGTCGACCTGGGCGGCGACCCGCTCGCGCCCGGCGGCGGTGGCGCAGGCCCCGGCGGGCCCGGCGGCGCGGGCCCGTTCGTCGGTTTCCAGGACATCATGGACGCGTTCTTCGGCACGGCGGCCGGCGGCGGCTCCCGCGGCCCGCGCCCCCGCACCCGCCCGGGCGCCGACGCGATCCTGCGCCTCGAGCTGGACCTGGTCGAGACCGCGTTCGGCGTCGAGGCCCCGATCACCGTCGACACGGCCGTCCTCTGCACCCAGTGCTCCGGCGCGGGCACCGCCCCCGGCACCCACCTCGCCACCTGCGAGACGTGCGCCGGCCGCGGCGAGGTCCAGTCGGTCCAGCGCACGTTCCTCGGCCAGGTCGTCTCGTCGCGCCCCTGCCAGACCTGTCAGGGCTACGGCACGATCATCCCGCACCCGTGCCCCACCTGCGCCGGCGACGGCCGCATCCGCACCCGCCGCTCGCTCACGGTCAAGATCCCCGCGGGCGTCGAGGACGGCATGCGCATCCGCCTCGCCCAGCAGGGTGAGGTCGGCCCCGGCGGCGGCACGGCCGGCGACCTCTACGTCGAGATCCACGAGCGCCCGCACGACGTCTACTCGCGCAAGGGCGACGACCTGCACTGCCGGGTCACGCTCCCGATGACGGCCGCGGCGCTGGGCACCAGGCTGACCATCAAGACCCTCGACTCCGAGGAGAACATCGAGGTCAAACCGGGCACCCAACCGGCGTCCACGCTGCGCATCCGCGGCAAGGGCGTGCCCCACCTGCGCGGTCAGGGGCGCGGCGAGCTCTTCGTGCACCTCGACGTCAAGACGCCGACGAAACTCACCGCCGACCAGGAGCGGATGCTGCGCGACTTCGCCAAGACCCGCGGCGAGGACGTGGCCGAGCTGAGCAAGCAGGGCGGATTCTTCTCACGGATGCGCGACGCCTTCAACGGGCACTGATTCTGCCTGCGGGGCGACGGTCGTTCTTGTCTGCGGGACGAAGGTCAAAGGCGGATGTCGTAGCTGGGTGGGGGGTTCGGACCGTCGCTCCCGCCGAGGGGCCGGGCGCGGCTTCGCCGGCCGCTGACGCGTCCGGAGCGCGAAGCCCCACCCGGCCACGTGCGTGAGCGGCAGGCTCGCCTCGCTTCGCATCGGCGCGCTGCCGTGTCGGCGCGCCTGCCGGGTTGGTGCGCTGCCGTGTCGCTCTGCGGCGGCATGTGCGGGGCACTAGCTGCGTCGGTGCATCCGGGGGCGCGTCCGGGGTGCTGCCGCGTCGGCGCGTCCGGGGGCGCGTCTGGGGTGCTGCCGTGTCGCTGCGCGTCGGTGCGTCCGGGGCGCCGGCGGGCCGCGGAAGTGGCGTGGAGATGACCGTTGGGTAGCGTGGCTTCCGTGTCAGCGCCCCTTTTTCTTGTGGATGATCTGCCCTCGCGGCCCCGGTACACGCTCGGGGGCAAGGAGGGGCATCACGCCGCGGACGTGCAGCGGCTGCGCGCCGGGGAGGAGATCCTGCTCTCCGACGGGCGCGGGGGGCTGGTCCGGGCCGAGGTGAGCGCCGTCGGCCGGGGCAGCGTCGACGTGATCGCGCAGGAGCGCACGCAGGTGCCCGCCGCCGATCCGCGGCTCGTCGTGGTGCAGGGGATCGCCAAGGGGGACCGGGGCGAGCTGGCCGTGCAGGCGATGACCGAGATCGGCGTGGACGAGATCGTGCCCTGGGCGGCCTCCCGCTCCGTGGCGCAGTGGCGCGGCGACCGTGGCGTCAAGGCCCGCGACAAGTGGGTCTCCACCGCCCGCGAGGCCGCCAAGCAGGCCCGCCGCTCCTGGCTGCCCGTGGTCTCCGGCGACCCCGACGTGTCCACGAAGAAGGTGGCTGCCCGGCTCGGTCCGGCGGACGCGGCGTTCGTGCTCCACGAGGAGGCGAGCGACCGGCTCACCGCCGCGAAGCTGCCCGGCGCGGGCG
>CAKUMG010000705.1 GCA_934667465.1 uncultured Actinoplanes sp.
CCTGGCCTGGTTCGAGGGGCCCGACGCCCTCCAGCTCGGCCTCCTCGCGACGCTGCTCGCCGCGCTGGTGTGGCGGTTCAGCGAGCACAAGGCGGGCTTCAAGCGGGATCTCGGCGCCGCGGCGCTCATCGCGGTCTACGTGCCGTTCCTGCTCGCGTTCGGAGTGTTGCTGGCCCACCCGGACGACGGTGCCGCGCGCGTGCTGTGCACGCTGCTTGCGGTAGTGCTTTCCGACACAGGTGGCTATGCCGCCGGGGTCTTCCTCGGCAAGCACCCGATGGCCCCCTCGATCAGCCCCAAGAAGTCCTGGGAGGGCTTCGGCGGGTCGGTGGTGAGCACCGCGGTGGGCTCCGCCCTGCTGCTGCATTTCCTCCTCGATGTGCCGTTCCACTGGGGCGCGCTCTTCGGTGCGGTGATCTCCGTCATGGCCGTGCTGGGCGATCTGGCCGAGTCCATGCTCAAGCGCGACATCAAGATCAAGGACATGAGCAACCTGCTGCCGGGCCACGGCGGGCTGATGGATCGGCTCGATTCCATCCTGTTCGCGGTCCCGGTGGCCTATCTGCTGCTCTCCGTCATCGCGCCGCCGGGGTAGGCATGCGCGACCGACGTGGGAGACTGGAAAGGCCATGACGATTCTTCCGGTCATCCCGACCAGCCCCGACGCCCCCGACGCGGTCGCCACGCGCCGCCGCCCCGCCATGCCCCCGCGCCACCTGGCCGACCTCGATCTGGCCGGGCGCAAGGCCGCCGTGGCCGAGCTGGGCCTGCCCGCGTTCCGGGCCAAGCAGCTTTCCACGCACTACTTCGGCCGGCTCGTGCGCGATCCCGAGGCGATGACCGACCTGCCCGCCGCGATCCGCGAGCAGCTCGCCGGTGACCTCCTCCCGCCGCTGCTCACCCCGCAGCGCGAGATGGCCTGCGACGACGGGGCGACCCGCAAGACGTTGTGGCGCCTGCACGACAACGCGATGGTCGAGAGCGTCCTGATGGGCTATCCGGACCGGATCACCGCGTGCGTGTCCAGCCAGGCCGGCTGCGGCATGGCGTGCCCCTTCTGCGCCACCGGCCAGGCCGGGCTGACCCGCAACCTGTCCGTCGCCGAGATCGTCGACCAGGTCGTCTATCTCGCGGGCGTCGCCGCGTCCGGCGCGGTCACCGGCTCGCCGCCGCGGCTGTCCCGCGTCGTGTTCATGGGCATGGGCGAGCCGCTCGCCAACTACCCGCGCGTGGTCGAGGCCGTGCGCCGCCTCACCGCGCCCGCTCCGGAGGGCCTCGGGCTCTCCCAGCGGCACATCACCGTCTCCACCGTGGGCCTCGTGCCCGCTATGCGCCGGTTGATCGCCGAAGAGCTGCAGGTGACCCTTGCGCTGTCCCTGCACGCCCCCGATGATGATCTGCGCGACGAGCTGGTGCCCGTCAACCAGCGGTGGAAGGTGGCCGAGGTGCTCGACGCCGCCTTCGACTACGTGGCGCAGACCGGGCGCCGGCTCTCCATCGAATATGCCCTGATCAGGGACGTAAACGATCAGCCCTGGCGTGCCGACCTGCTCGGCAGGCTGCTGAAGGGCAAGCTGGCGCATGTGAACCTGATCCCGCTCAACCCCACGCCGGGCAGCAAGTGGGACGCCAGCCCCAAGCCGGTCGAACGCGAGTTCGTCCGCCGGCTGCGGGAGGCGGGCGTCGCCACCACGGTCCGGGACACCCGGGGGCGGGAGATCGACGGTGCGTGCGGCCAGCTGGCCGCAAGCGAGCTGACGGTGGTGGACGCAGGGGGCGCCGCCACCGGCGCGGAGGTGGCACGATGACTGGGCTCAGGTCCCAGCGGACGCGAATTTGGGAGACGTTGTGACGAGTCAGGGGCAGCGTTTCCGCCGTCGCGCCCTGCGCCGCGGCTACAAGGTCGACGAGGTCGACGCCTTTCTCGACCGGGTGGAGGCGACCCTCGCCGGTGAGCAGGCAGGCGCCCCCGTCGGTGCGCAGGAGGTGCACGACGTCGTCTTCCGCGTGCGTTTCGGCGGCTACGACGAGTGGCAGGTCGACCTCCACCTGGACCGGGTCGAGCGCCAGCTCGCCGAGTTCGAGGACCGGGGCGGCCGCCCGTCCGACCCCCGCATGCAGGCCGAGCAGCTGCGTCCCGAGCCGATGCGCCCGGAGCCGATGCGCGCCGAGCCGCCGATGCGGGCCGAGCCTCCCCTGCGTGCCGAACCGCCCATGCGCGCCGAGCCGCCGATGCGTGGCGGCATGGCCGAGCGGATGAACCCCGACCGGATGAGCCAGGCCCTGGGCCGCTCCGGCCCGCCGCCCGTGTCCCCGCCGACCGAGCGCCTCCCCGCCCCCGTGCGCGACGACCGCCAGTTCGCGCGCGACGAGCAGTACGGCCGCGACGACCAGTACGCGCAGGAGCAGCAGTACGGCCGCCAGGGCGGACAGTACGGCGGCGGTGGCCCCGACAGCGGCCAGTTCGGGCGCGAGGAGCAGTACGACCAGTACGCGCCGCCCCGCGACGACCGCTACGGCCACGACCCGTACCTGCAGGAGGACCGCCTCCAGCCGCAGCAGATGCCGCCCCGGCCGCAGATGCAGCAGCAGCCGGACCCCTACGGCCGCTACGAGGAGCCGCCGGGCTACGGCCAGCAGCAGCTCCCGCAGCGTCAGCAGGAGCGTCAGCAGCCGCCGCAGAGCTACGACAACACCGGCGGCTACGACCAGTTCGAGCCCGGCCGCCACGGCAAGGCCGACATGACCGCCGAGATCCGGATGCCGGAGCGCGAGCGCGGCTTCGGCGGCCCGTCCCCGATGAGCGGCCCCCCGGTCGGCGGCCCGCAGATGGGTGGCGGCCCGCAGATGGGCGGCGGTCCTCAGATGGGTGGCGGTCCCCAGCCGGGCGGCAGCCCCGAGGTGCACCACGTCGACCAGCTGCGCCGCACGTTCCAGCCCCGGCGCTTCGGCAGCGGTTACGACCCCATGCAGGTCGACCGGCTGTTCGAGAGCATCCTGCAGGCGATGACCGGGCGCGGGCCGATGCCCGTACCCGAGAACGAGCTCGACACCCTGCAGTTCGGCCTCGTCCCCGGCGGCTACTTCGAGGCCGAGGTGGACGCCGCACTGCGCGAGGTCAAGGACATCCTGCTGCGCCGGCGCTGAGCGACCGCCGGGCTTGAGCGACCGCCGCGGGTTGAGCGACCGCGGTCGCTGAGCGACTCCCGGGGGTTGAGCTGCCGCGGTCGCTGAGCGACTGCCGGGGGTTGAGCTGCCATCGTCGCTGAGCGACTGCCGGCGCCGAGCGCCCGGCCGCGAGCACGGGACATGCCCGCTCTCCGCGAGGAGGGCGGGCTTCGTCCGTACGGGAAGAGGGTGTTACTGGTCGTCGGCCTTGAGGCCGTTGCGCCGCAGCACGACGTCGGCCAGGAGCGCGACCAGCAGACCGGCGGCGATGAGGATCAGCCACAGGTTCTCGGTGTTGCCCTCGTGGTTGCCCCAGAGCATCGCCAGCAGGACGACCGCCGACACGATGGCGCCGATCCGCCAGCTCTTGCGGTTGCCCGGCTTGAGCTGGTCAGGCGCGTAAACCGGCTCTTCTGCCACGACTCGGTCCTCCCGAAGAAACGATCACCTCAGCGCTCACAGTGTCGCACGCCGCCCGCCTCCGCTTCCCGGCAACCCGTGCCGCGCGCGGCCCCCCGAGGCGGAGGCGGTACCTTCGATGCCGTCGGAATCGCGAAACTGCGACTACGCGGAACAGCCGAGGGAGTCACAACGTGCGGATCACGGGCACGGGCCACGCCAGCATGCGGATCGACACGGGCGCGGGCAGCATCCTGTGCGACCCGTGGGTCAACCCGGCGTTCTTCGCGTCGTGGTTCCCCTTCCCGGACAACTCGCTGCTGGACTGGGAGACGCTGGGCGACGTCGACTACCTCTACGTCTCCCACCTGCACCGGGACCACTTCGACGCTCAGCACCTGACCCGGTTCATCAGCAAGAAGGCGACCGTCCTGCTGCCGGCCTACCCGACCAGCCAGCTCGAGGACGAGCTGCGTGACCTGGGCTTCAAGGACTTCCTGCGGACCAAGTCCGACGAGGTGCACGAGCTCGACGGCGGGCTCAAGATCATGATCC
>CAKUMG010000706.1 GCA_934667465.1 uncultured Actinoplanes sp.
TTCGGGAGGTGCGCTGATCGCCCGTATGGCCGCTCTCGCCTGGCAGTCTCGCGCGCCCGTTCGCCAGCCCTCGCCCGTCACCCGTGCTTCTCGCAGGTCCGTCTCCGGGTGGTCTTCCCGGTGGCCTGCAACCGGAATGCACCCGCGATTGCTCTCCGGCCGCACCTGTCCCTCCTCGACCCGCGGCTCCCGTGACCGACATGACGGGCATGCCGCTGCCGTTCCGCCTGCTCGCCGCCGGTCTGTCCGGTCTGGCCCTGGCACTGACCGCCGCCCTCCCGGCCTCCGCGGTCTCCACCGTCCCGCTCCCCAGCGGCGCGACCCTCAGCTCCAGCGGCGTGGCGGCTCCTACCTTCGGCGGCGCGGGGACCGATGTGCCCGGCGGCGCGGCGGCGGTGACCGCGGCACTCGAGGCGCGGCGGGTGGCGCGGGTCGTGACCCCTCGCCTGCGATGGAAGCGCTGCTACGTCTGGGCGCAGTGCGCGACCGCGAAGCTGCCCCTCGACTACGACGCCCCGCGCGGCAAACAGACGACTGTGGCCCTCCTGCGCGTACCGGCGACGGACCGCAAGCACCGGATCGGCAGCCTGTTCGTCAACCCGGGTGGCCCGGGCGCGTCCGCCACCACGTTCGCCCTGTCCGCGCCGATGGTGCTGAGCCAGTCGCTGCTGGCCCGCTTCGACATCGTCGGTATGGACCCGCGCGGCATCGGCGCGAGCAGCAACGTCGCCTGCTTCACGAGTTCCAGCCGCCAGGCCGCCGCCATGAAGGGCCTCGCCGTGCCCTTCCCGATCGGCGAGAGGCAGACCGCCGCGTACGTGTCGAGCGTCCGCAAACTCGCCACCGCCTGCTCGACGACCGGCCGCCCGCTCACCGCCTCGATGTCCACGGCCGAGGTCGCCCGCGACATGGAGGTCATGCGCCGCGCGGTGGGCGACAGGAAGCTCTCGTACCTCGGCTTCAGCTACGGCACCGCCCTCGGCCAGTACTACGCGGCCATGTTCCCGGACCGCTTCCGCACCATCGCCGTCGACGGCGTCATCAACCCCGCCTCCTGGATCGGCACCCCCGGCGACAACACCATCCAGGACGTCCGCCTCGCCTCAGCAGCCGGCGCCGAACGCGCCCTCCACCACATCCTCACCCTCTGCGCCCAGGCAGGCGCCCCCCGATGCCCCTTCGCCGCCGGCGACCCCCTCACCCGCTTCGCCACCATCTCGGCCCGCCTCAAGCAGCAACCCCTCACCATCGACGGCATCCCCCTGACCTACGCCGACTTCGCCACCGAACTCCTCTCCGCCCTCTACGGCGACGACGCCCCCACCCAGATCACCACCCTCCTCACCGCCCTCTGGTCCCGCATCACCACTCCCACCACTCCTGCCGCTGCTGCCGCGGTTTCGCCCGCCCATGCCGCGGTTCCGCCCGTCCGCCCTCCCGCCCCGGCCGTGCTTGCCGCTCCCTCCACCCGCGCCGCCGCTTCGCCCGCCCGCACTTCCGCCCCGTCCGCGCTGGCCGCCCCGTCCGCGCTGGCCGCCCCGTCCGTGCTTGCCGCTTCCGCCAGCCGCGCCGCCGCTTCGCCCGTCCGCACTCCCACCCGGGCCGTGCTTGCCGTCCCGCCCGCGGCCGGCGTTACCCCGGCATGGCGCGCCACTACCGCCGCCCGAGCCGTGGCCGCCGCCCGAGCCGCTGGCGTGGCCGCCGCTGGAAGCCCCGGGCGCCGGGCCGCATACGACAACTCGCTCGACGCCTACGCAGCGGTCATGTGCACGGACGGCTACCACCCCGCGAAGCTCGCGTCCTGGCCCGCGATGGTGGCCGAGGCCGAGACGCAGGCCCCGACCTTCGGCGCCGCCTGGGCGTGGGCCAGCGCTCCGTGCGCCCGGGACAGCTGGCAGGCCCGCGACGAGGACGCCTTCACTGGCCCGTTCTCCCGCCGCACGGCAAGCACCGTCCTCGTCGTAGGCAGCTACTGGGACCCGGCCACCAACTACGACGAAGCCGTCAGTGCCTACCGCCTCCTCGCGAACGCCCGCCTTCTCAGCAGCGACAACTTCGGCCACACCGCCTACGGCACCTCCGACTGCGCCACCACCGCCATCGACCGCTACCTGCTGACCACCACCCTCCCGGCCCCCGCCAAGGTCTGCCACGCCCCGCAGCCGTTCACCGCCGACGCCCGAGCCCTGACAGCCCCGGCCACGACGGCCCCGGCCACGACGGCCCCGGCCACCACCACCGCGTGCGCCACCACCGCGGGCGCCACCACCACCCCCGCCGCGCCCGCTCTCGACCTGGCGACCGCCACCAAGCACGAGATCGCAGCCGCCGGCCTCCCGGCTCCCGGCGCGGCCAAGCAGCGTCCCCCGGTCACCCGCCGCCCCTGGTAGCGGCCCGCCCCGGCGACGGCGCGTGACCTGCCCGGCGGGCACACGACGCAAAGTGTGGCCCGGCCGTGGTGTGAAGCGGCCCGGGCAACCGGCATCGGGTCACTCGGCCGGGGTGGAGTCGGCGCGTCTTCGCGGGGCGCACCGCGTACGGAAAGGTAGCTTTTGTCCTTGTGACCACCCGCCACGCGGACTTCTGCCAGCCCGGCGATGTCTTCTTCGACCGGGCCCCGGACCGCGACGGCGAGGACCCGGGCGAAGCCGACTTCCGCGCGCTGGCACCGCTGCCCGCGACCGGCTGGACGGCAGCGACCGACGGCGTCTGGCGTCACTTGCGACCCGCCGGGTGCGTGCTGCCCGACCAGGGCTGGAAGGTGCATGTCGCCGGGACGCCCGCGACCGCCGAGCGGGTGCTGGCCGAGACCCACACCTGGTGCGTCGCGCGCGGCATCACGTTCAAGCATCTGCGGTCGCCGCGGGACGTGCTGCGGAGCAACGGCAAATACGCGGCCCGCGAATCGAGCGGCAAGTTCCTCACCCTCTATCCGGCCGGCGACGAGCAGTTCGCCGAGATCCTCGACGGGCTCGGCGCACGGCTCGACGGGGTTCCCGGCCCCTACATCCTCAGCGATCTCCGTATCGGTGCCGGCCCGCTGCACGTCCGCTACGGCGGCTTCCGGCGCCTGGATCTCGATGACGGTGAAAAGGTCCACCCCGCCATCCGTACGCCCTCCGGCGCGCTCGTCCCCGATTCCCGCCGCCCCGGTTTCCGCCTCCCGGAGTGGGTGACCCCGCCGCCGGTGCTGGCCACGCATCTCGCCGCCCGCCGCGGAACCGGGCTGCCGTGGCGCATCACCGTGGCCGTGCACTTCTCCAACGGCGGCGGCGTCTATCGAGCCACGACTGCGGACGGCGCGCCGCTGCTGGTCAAGGAGGCCCGCCCGCACGCGGGCCTCGACGCGCGCGGCACCGATGCCGTGGCCCGGCTCCGCCGCGAGCACGCCGCCCTCACCGCGCTCGCCGGTATTCCGGGCGTCCCTGCGGTGTGCGGGCTGCACGAGATCTGGGAACACCTGTTCCTGGCCCGCTCGTACGTGCCCGGCACGTCGCTCAACCGCTGGCTGGCGCGCCACTATCCGGTGGCGGCCGACGCCACGCCCGGCGATCTGGCCGCCTATCGGGCGCGTGCCATGGGGGTGGCCGACCGGCTCGACGCGCTCGTGGCCCTCGTGCACGCGCGCGGCTGGGTCCTCGGCGACCTGCACCCGGGCAACGTCCTGATCGACGAGGACGACAGCCTCGCGCTGATCGACATGGAGCTCGCGTTCGAGGCCACCACCGACGAGCCGCCGGGCATGGCCGCGGCCGGTTTCGGGGCGCCGCCGGGGATCCACGGCTGCGCCCGGGACGAGTACGCCCTCGCCGCCCTCCGCCTGTGGCTGCTGCTGCCGCTCACCCCGATGACGGAGATCGCCCCGGCGGCGGTGGAGCAGCACCTGGCGTACGTGGCTCATCGCTTCACCGACTGCCCGGCCACCACCGACGCTTTGCGCGCCACCCTGCGCGTGCCGCACCAGCCGGGTTTGGCGCACGGAGCCCGTCCACCGCGACACGCGCGCGGCTCCGCCCCCGCTCCGTCCCGTTCTCCGAGCCCCGCGCCGATCCCGCCCCGGCCCACGCGTCCCTCGCCGGTCCCGCCCCGCCCGGAGCCCGGCTCGGGCCTGCCC
>CAKUMG010000707.1 GCA_934667465.1 uncultured Actinoplanes sp.
GCATCGCGGCAGTGGTCTTCGACCTGGACGGCGTCATCATCGACACCGAGGAGGTCTGGGAGGAGGTCCGGCGCGGCTACGTCGCCGAGCACGGCCGCGAGTTCCTCCCCGACTCGCAGAGCCGCATGATGGGCATGAACACCGGCGAGTGGTCGACGCACCTGAGCGCCGACGTCGGCGTCCCCCGCACGCCGCAGGAGGTGGCGGCCGACGTCCTGGGCCGGATGGCCGAGCGCTACCGCGCCGACCTGCCGCTGATCGAGGGCTCGGTGGCGGCGGTGCGCCGGATGGCGGAGCGATTCCCGCTCGCGCTGGCCAGCTCGTCCGCCCGGATCCTCATCGACCAGGTGCTCGAGACCGCCGGGCTCACCGACGCGTTCCGGACCACCCTGTCGACCGAGGAGGTCCCGCGCGGCAAGCCCGCCCCGGACGCCTATCTCGAGGCGTGCCGCCGGCTTGGCCTCGACCCCGCGGAGTGTGCGGCGGTCGAGGACTCCAGCAACGGCCTGCGCTCGGCGGGC
Source organism: uncultured Actinoplanes sp. (assembly GCA_934667465.1). Lineage (GTDB taxonomy): Bacteria > Actinomycetota > Actinomycetes > Mycobacteriales > Micromonosporaceae > Actinoplanes. The sequence goes on from CAKUMG010000707.1 coordinate 522, forward strand.
GCCGCGGGGCTCGCGGTGATCGCGATCCCGCACGGCGTCTACCCGCCCGCCGAGGACGCGCTCGCGCTGGCGAGCCTGGTGCTGCACAGCCTCGACGACCTCACGGTGGAGGCCGTCGAGAAGCTGCGCTGAGCCGTCAGCAGGTCAGGCGCGCGTCCGCCCAGTCGGCGTGGTCGAAGTTCTTGCCGTCGCCGCCGTCGGTGGCCCGCAGGGTGAGCACCCGCACCCCCGTGACGTCGGCGGTCAGCGGCACCGCCGGGTCCGCGCTGCGCCGCACGCCCGACGACGCCAGCAGCTCGCCGTCGCCCCAGAGCTGGAAGCCGGCCGATCCGGGCTGCGTCACCTCGTCGTCGATGCCGACGACGGCCGCGACCGAGGTGCAGGCCCCGCCCAGCCAGACCGACACCTCGCCGGGGGCGTGCATGCCCAGGCCCTTGGCGTGGACCTGGCCGCGCAGGGTCAGCGGGTTGCCGTCGCCGCCCCCGGCCTCGCCGTTGGAGCGGTCCCGTTCGACCGGCCCGTAGCCGTTGCTCTCGGCGAGGAACGGCAGGTCGCTGACGAACGGGGTGCCCGCCGGGTCCGCCGGGGGCACGAAGGCGCGCACCGCCTGCTCGGCGTGGACGGGGTGGGGCCCGGGCCGGTCCGGATATCCCGGGTCCCCGGCGAAGGTGAACGTGGCCGCGACCGGCAGGTCGGTGGGACCGGGCGCCGCCTCCGGGCCGGCGGTGAAGGTCCAGGAGCCGGTCAGCGCACGCCCCGCGGGCAGCGTCGCGGCGGTGACCGCGCGGCCGGTCACGGTCCAGCCCTGCGGGGCGCGGGGCGCCAGCCGTACGCCGCGCAGCGGTCCGCCGGCCGGCAGCGTGAACGAGGCCCGGACCGTCACCGAGCCGCCCGGCCGCACGTCGGTGACCTCGCCCGGGGTGACCGTCAGCGTGGTGGCCGGCACCCGGCGCAGCGGCTCGTCGCACGTGTCCGCGTTCGTGTAGGCGCACAGCACCGTCACGAACCCGCCGTTGGCCGCGACCGGGACGGTCAGGGTGTCGCCGCGCCGGACGACGCGGCTCTCCCGGATCAGCCCGTGGTCGCCGTCGCGCACGGTCTCGGCGAGCCACCGCCCGCCGCCGAGCATGTCCAGCGGCACCTGTTCGTCGTGGGCGGGCACGGCGAAGATTCCGCCCGCGTACCACCGGTCGCCGTGCCGCCGGGCGATCACCGTGGACTCGCCGGGCGCGCCGCCGAGCAGTCGTGACTCCTCCCAGGTGGCAGGGAGGCGGCTGAGCGTACGCAGGGCCTCGGGGTGATTCTCGTAGGTCTCGATCCGGTCGGCGAGGTGCTGCCAGCCCGACTCGTAGACCAGGGCGAGCGCGACCTCGTGCGCGTCGGTGGTGTCGCGGTCGGCGACGATCCAGGTCACCGGCGTGTAGTCCATGCCGCCGGCCACGTTGCGGGTGTACGGGAACATCGTGTTGGTCGCCGCGCGGGTGCTGAACTGCTCCGCTCCGCGTACGGCCTCGAGCGTCATGACGTGCGGCCAGGTCCGCTGGATGCCGCGCGGGACCGTCGCGCCGTGGAAGTTGACCATCAGTCGCTGGGCCGCGGTCGCGGGCAGGATCTCGTCGTACCAGCGGAAGCGGTCCCGGCTGTCCGAGTCCATGAAGTCGATCTTCAGGCCGGCCACGCCCCACGAGCGGAAGCGGGGGAGCAGCGTGTCCCGCTCCTGGGCGGTGTCCAGGCCGGTCCAGTGCAGCCACAGCACCACGTCGACGCCCCGGGCCCGGGCGTAGCGCACGAGGTCGGGCATCCAGTCCGCGCGCCAGCCCTCGTCGATCAGCACGAAGGGCCAGGCGTTGCGCGCCGCGAAGTCGATGTACTGCCGCTGGCGTACCGGGTCGGCGGGGCTGCCGTGCTCCGACAGCCAGGACCACGCGACAGTGCCCGGCCGGATCCACGACGTGTCGGTCAGCCGCGACGGCGGGGCCAGGTCGTCGATCAGGGCCGAGCCGGTCACGGTCGCGAGATCGCCCACCACGGCGACCCGCCACGGCGTGCTGAGCGGTCCGGTCGCGGTGATCGACGCGTCGGCCAGCGCGATCCGGTACGCCCCGGAGCCCGCGGTGTGCGTCAGCCGGGCCCCGGCGTACCGGCCGTCCACGTCCGACTCGCTCAGCAGCGCGTACGTGTCACCGACCCGGAACAGCGACGGGAACCCGTAATCACCGGCCGGCGCGCCACCCGCGGTGGTCCGCACGCGCGGCTCCTCGTAGTTGACGCTGTACGGCAGCAGCCAGGCCGGCGCGTCGGCGGGCAGGTTCCAGGACGACGCCTCCCCGGTGACCGTGCCCCCGGCGGGCAGCACGTAGCGGTAGGCCGCCCCCTCCGCGGACACGCGCACGACGACGTCCAGCCGGCTGCCGCCCGCCCCGGAGAACCCGAACGTGGCCTCGGTCAGCGTGACGTCCCGCTCCCGCTGCTTGCCGGTGGTGCGGGTGTACCGCTCCCGGACCGTGCGGCCGGTGCGCGAGACGAGCGTCAGCCCGCCGGTCAGGTCCGCGGCCGTGGTCGTCACGCCGACCGGCGCGGGGGCCAGCACGGGAGTGCCGGCGCGCTCGACGCCGAAGCTGAGCCGCCCGCCGTCGTCGAGGCCGAGCCGGGCGGTCACGCCGCCGCCCGGCCCGGTTACCTGCCACCCCGTCGCCGCGCCCGCCGGAGCGGGCACGGCGAGCGTGGCGGCCGTGAGCATCAGACCCAGCAACATCCGCATGGGTCGATATTGCCATGGATCGATCTAGCGGGGCAGCTCGTACTCCGGGCGGTCGCCGGCGGTGATGCCGGTGGCCGCGCCGGTGCGCTGCGCGCCGGACGACCCGGTGACCGGCGTGAGCTTCGCCTTGCCGGAGACCGGCACGGTCAGGCTGCTGCGGGCCAGGTCCACCTCGACCGTGGCGCCCCGGTTCGGGGCCACGGTGAAGCGCGAGTCGCTCTGGGTCAGCACCAGCCCCAGCGTGTGCCCGGCCGGGATCGTCATGTCGTACGCGTTGACCGGCACCTCGACGGAGTACCAGCGGCCCGGCGTCAGCGGCGTCGTGAACTTCAGCGACACGTGGTGCGCGGCGTCCTTCCAGCCCCGGGTCAGCACCGCGTAGTCGCTGGTCACGAGCCGCTCGGCGACGTCGCGGTAACAGGCGTCGTCGGCCGCCGTGGACTCGCCCCAGCACGACTCGGTGGCGAGCGTCTGGACGCCCTCGCCCCGGCTGTAGTCGACCCGTTCCGCCGTGCCGTAGTCGACGAGCTTCGCGGTGAGTTGCGTCGTCGGCTGGTCCACGCGCACGCGCAGCATGACCGACGGCGCGCCGGAGAGCCGCAGCGGCGAGGTCAGCGGCCCCCACCGGAACGCGAGCCGCCCGGCCTTCTCCGCCGCCGGATCCGCGACAGCCGCCGCCTCGGACAGACCCTGATCCGTGTACGCCGCAGTGCCCCTGCCCAGCTTCACGGTCACCGCCCGCGTCCCAGGCACCGGCCAGTCCCGCGCCGGGGTGTACGTGCCGGGGCTGGTCTCGACGATCGCCCGCGGCTCGCGCTCGACGC
>CAKUMG010000708.1 GCA_934667465.1 uncultured Actinoplanes sp.
GGTCGGGCACGAGCGCTGCCCGCTCGAGCACCATCAGCGGCGCGAGCACGACGTCGAGGCCGGCCGAGCGGGCCACGGCGAGCAGGTCCGGGGTGGTCTCGTGGACCCATTCGAACGCCTCGGGGGCGCCCAGCTCCCGCTGCCGGGCGCGGACGGCGGTAATATCGGCGGCCGACGGTGTTTGCCCGCCGAGGCGGGGTCGCGCATAGTAGGGCCAGCCCGCACCCTCGCGGACGAAGAGCACGAGATCCCCGAAGTCTTCCGCCACCGCGGCGACCCGGGGCACGGCGTCGTAGAAACGTTCCAGCCGGGCAATGATGTCGGTTTCCGCTTGCGCCACCGCGCGAGAGTACCGAACCCCTACGGCCCGGTGTGATCCATCTGTGCGTCTGTGATCCTTCGGCACCTGACGGCGCAGCGTGGCGTCTAACGTAGTATCTAATGACTTTGCAGGGCCGACGTCGTCCCGACCTCAATTGGAAACACCAGTGAGACCTGTTCACGGCGCCTGCGGAGACCCTTCGTCCCCGGAGCGAGCGGTGAGCACGCCTCAGTGACGATCGGAGGCCCGGTGGCTTTTCCGCAACCCCAGGGGCTTTACGACCCGGCCAATGAGCGCGACGCCTGCGGCGTCGCGTTCGTCGCAGATCTGCACGGCCGGCGCTCCCATGACGTGGTCGCCAAGGGCCTCTCGGCGCTGATCCGGCTCGACCACCGCGGCGCCCGCGGCGCTGAGCACAACACCGGTGACGGCGCCGGCATCATGATCCAGGTGCCCGACGCGTTCCTGCGCGCGGTCGCCGGCTTCGAGCTGCCCGCCCCCGGTGCGTACGCGACGGGGCATGTCTTCCTGCCCACCGACCCGGCCGACGCGGCCCGCGCGATCGCGGTGTTCGAGAAGTACGCGCTCGTCGAGGGCGCCGACATCCTCGGCTGGCGCGACGTCCCGGTCGACCCGGAGGGGCTGGGCGAGACCGCCGAGGCGGCCCGACCCGTGATCAAGCAGGTCTTCATCGCCGCGAACCGGCTGACCGGGGACCATAAGAAACTGAGCGGCCAGGAACTCGACATCGTCGCGTTCTGCATCCGCAAGCAGGCCGAGCGCGAGACCCAGCAGCGCGGCATCGCCGCCTACTTCCCGTCGCTGTCCAGCCGGACGATGACGTTCAAGGGCATGCTCACCCCGGACCAGCTGCCGGCGTTCTTCCCCGACCTCACCGACGAGCGGGTCGAGAGCGCGATCGCGCTGGTGCACTCCCGGTTCTCCACGAACACGTTCCCGTCGTGGCCGCTCGCCCACCCGTACCGCTTCATCGCCCACAACGGCGAGATCAACACCATCCGCGGCAACAAGAACTGGATGGCGGCCCGCGAGGCGCTGCTCGCCTCGCCGCAGCTGCCCGGCAGCATCAAGCGGCTGTTCCCGATCTGCACGCCGGAGGCGTCGGACTCGGCGAACTTCGACGCCGTGCTGGAGCTGCTGCACCTGGCCGGGCGCAGCCTGCCGCACGCGGTGCTGATGATGATCCCGGAGGCGTGGGAGAACGACCCCGACATGGACCCCGCCCGGCGGGCGTTCTACAAGTTCCACGCGAGCCTGATGGAGCCGTGGGACGGCCCGGCGTCGGTCGCGTTCACCGACGGCAGCATCATCGGCGCGGTGCTGGACCGCAACGGCCTGCGCCCGGGCCGCTGGTGGCACACCAGCGACGGCCTGGTCGTGCTCGGCTCCGAGGCCGGCGTGCTCGACGTCGACCCGGCGAAGGTCGTGGCCAAGGGCCGCCTGCAGCCCGGCCGGATGTTCCTGGTCGACACCGAGGCCGGCCGGATCGTGCACGACGACGAGATCAAGGCCGAGCTCGCCGCGGCGCAGCCGTACGACGAGTGGCTGCACGCCGGGCTGATCGACCTGGCCGACCTGCCGCCGCGCGAGCACGTCATCTACACCCACGACTCGGTGATGCGCCGGCAGCAGGTCTTCGGCTACTCCGAGGAGGAGCTGAAGATCCTCGTCGCGCCGATGGCGCGTACGGGTGCCGAACCGCTCGGCTCGATGGGCACCGACACGCCCATCTCGCCGCTGTCCAGCCGCCCCCGGCTGGTGTTCGACTACTTCCACCAGCTGTTCGCGCAGGTGACGAACCCGCCGCTGGACGCGATCCGCGAGGAGCTGGTGACCAGCCTGTCCGGCACGATCGGGCCGGAGGGCAACCTGCTCGCCCCGGGCCCGTCGAGCTGCCGCCAGGTGGTGCTGCCGTGGCCGATCCTCGACAACGACGAGCTGGCGAAGCTGCTCTCCATCGACGAGGACGGCGACCTGCCCGGGTTCAAGGCGGTCCGGGTCTCCGGGCTCTACCCGCTGCGCGACGGCGGCGAGGGCATCAAGGCGCGCCTGACGCAGATCTGCCGGCACGTGTCGGAGGCGATCGAGGACGGCGTACGCATCCTCGTGCTCTCCGACCGCGACAGCAACGCCGATCTGGCGCCCATCCCGTCGCTGCTGCTGACCGCGGCCGTGCACCAGCACCTCGTCCGCGAGCAGACCCGCACCCAGGTCGCGCTCGTGGTGGAGAGCGGCGACTGCCGTGAGGTGCACCACGCGGCGGTGCTCATCGGCTACGGCGCCGCGGCCGTCAACCCGTACCTCGCCTTCGAGAGCGTCGACGACCTCATCGCGACCGGCGCCCTGGCCGGCATGGAGTCCAAGAAGGCGGTCCGCAACTACGTCAAGGCGCTCGGCAAGGGCGTCCTGAAGATCATGTCCAAGATGGGCATCTCGACGGTGTCGTCGTACTGCGGCGCGCAGGTGTTCGAGGCGGTCGGCCTCGACAACCAGCTGCTGCAGCGCTACTTCGCGGGCACGTCGGGGCGGATCGGCGGCTCCGGCCTCGACGAGATCCACGCCGAGGTCGCCGCGCGGCACGGCAAGGCGTACCCGTCGAACCCGGCCGAGCGCAGCCACCGCCGCCTCGAGGTCGGCGGCGAATACCAGTGGCGCCGTGAGGGCGAGATCCACCTGTTCAACCCGGAGACCGTCTTCCTGCTGCAGCACGCCACCCGCACCAAGCAGTACGACGTCTTCCAGCAGTACACGGCGAAGGTCGACGGCATGGCCGCCGCGGCCGGGCACCTGCGCGGGCTGTTCACGCTCCGGACCGACCGCGAGCCGGTGCCGCTGGAGGAGGTGGAGCCCGCCAGCGAGATCGTGAAGCGGTTCGCCACCGGCGCGATGAGCTACGGCTCGATCTCCGCGGAGTCGCACGAGACCCTCGCGATCGCGATGAACAACCTGGGCGGCAAGTCCAACACCGGCGAGGGCGGCGAGGACGTCGAGCGCCTCTACGACCCGGCCCGCCGCTCCAGCGTCAAGCAGATCGCGTCCGGCCGCTTCGGCGTCACCAGCGAGTACCTGGTCAACGCGGACGACCTGCAGATCAAGATGGCGCAGGGCGCGAAGCCCGGCGAGGGCGGCCAGCTGCCCGGCAACAAGGTGTGGCCGTGGATCGCCAAGACCCGGCACGCCACCCCGGGCGTCGGGCTGATCTCGCCGCCGCCGCACCACGACATCTACTCCATCGAGGACCTCGCGCAGCTGGTCCACGACCTCAAGAACGTGAACCCGTCCTCCCGGGTGCACGTCAAGCTGGTCTCCGAGATCGGGGTCGGCACCGTCGCCGCGGGCGTCGCCAAGCTCAAGGCCGACGTCATCCTGATCTCCGGCCACGACGGCGGCACCGGCGCGTCCCCGCTCAACTCCCTCAAGCACGCCGGTACGCCGTGGGAGCTCGGCCTCGCCGAGGCGCAGCAGACGCTGCTGCTCAACAAGCTGCGTGACCGGGTCACCGTGCAGGTCGACGGGCAGCTCAAGACCGGCCGCGACGTCGTCATCGCGGCGCTGCTGGGCGCCGAGGAGTTCGGCTTCGCGACCGCCCCGCTGATCGTGTCGGGCTGCATCATGATGCGCGTCTGTCATCTGGACACCTGTCCGGTCGGCATCGCCACGCAGAACCCGGTGCTGCGCGAGCGCTACACGGGCAAGCCCGAGTTCGTCGAGAACTTCTTCCTCTTCATCGCCGAGGAGGTCCGCGGCTACCTCGCCGAGCTG
>CAKUMG010000709.1 GCA_934667465.1 uncultured Actinoplanes sp.
TTACGTGCTTTAACGGCTATCGATATTTCCGAAACCGGTCCCGGCGGGTCAAGGCAGCATCCACACTGTGGGAACTACGTTCCACACCGGGGCGAATATTTGTTTCCTGCGACACATAAAAAGCGATTGTGGTCACGCTTCCATCGCTTTTTCGAGCGTCCTGATTAGACGTCCGTCTCGGCAGGCGGCAGCCGCCAGCCGGGCAGGGAGGGCCAGCGCACGGTGAGCACCACCGTGTCCTCCTCCTCGGCCTCCCACGAATGGTCCTGCCCCGGGCCCCAGACCACGTAGTCGCCGGGATCGCGCAGCACCACGGTCCGGTCGCGCAATTCGATCCGGAACGAGCCGCGGATCAGCACCAGCAAGGCCGTCCGGGTCTCCTGCGTCGCCCACGCCTTGCGCCGGTCGCCCTTGGGATGCACGCCCCACTTGACCTCGACCTCGTCGCTGTGGAGCAGATCGCCGTCCGGCTGGAAATGACCGAGCAGCCAGCCCTGGTTGCGCACCCCGTCCTCGCCGGCCCGGCCCACGTAGACGCCGTCGGACACTGAACACCACTCCTGTCGGATCGAAGACGCCGCTCCCGGTCGGCGCCGGTCGCGTCCGGCCTGCGACGTGCGGCGCAGATTAGCACCGTACGCTGAGGGCATGGCCGAGGAACTGGATGCTGAAACGATCGCGTTCGCCCACCGGGTGTTCGACCTCGCCCGCGACGGCGGCACCGACGACCTGGCCGGCTATCTCGCCCAGGGGCTGCCCGCCAACCTGACCAACGACAAGGGTGACACGCTGCTGATCCTGGCGGCCTACCACAACCATCCGGCGACGGTGGCGACGCTGCTGCAGCACGGCGCCGACCCCGCGCGGGTCAACGACCGCGGGCAGACCGCCCTCGCCGCGGCGGTGTTCCGGCAGAACGCCGAGACGGTCCGGATCCTGCTCGACGCGGGCGCGAAGCCCACCGACGGCGGGCCCAACGCGCTCGAGACGGCCGAGTTCTTCAAGCTGCCCGAGATGACCTCGCTGTTGCGCGACGCTTCCTGACGCCCGGGTCGCTCAGGCGGCCCGGGCGCTGATGCTCAGGAGCTCTGCGAGGTGAGGCGCCGGCCGACCGCCGCGATGAGGCGGTCCAGCTCGGAGCCGAACGGGTTGTCGTGCACCAGATAGGTCCACGTCGCGCTCGGCCGCACGATCTCGGCGCGCTCCGGCTCCCAGCCGTCGCTGAAGTCGGTCTCCTCGAACGTCGCGATGGTGCGCTTCTCGATCTCGGTGAACACGTTCTGGAACGCCGGGACCGCCGAGCGGTGGAACTCGTCGAGCGGGTCCAGCTTGCCCAGCGCGCGCAGGTGGACGCCCTCGCGGACCTCGGACAGCTCGGCCAGGTGGTCCACCCAGAGCCGGTCGAGGTGGTAGAGCGCGATCGCCCGGGCCGCGTCGGAGAGCACGTCCTCGTCGATCTCCTTGGCCTTCTCCGGGGTCTTCTCCAGCAGCATGATCGCCGCGACCTCGCTGGTCAGCAGCCGCTCCCGGCGCTCGGCCAGGGCGACGCGCTGCTGCTCGATGACGACGCTGTAGCGCCAGGTGTTGCGGTGGATCTCGTGGTTGACGCCCTCGGCGACGCGCTGGGCGTGCTCGACGGCGTAGTCCACCTGGTCGTCGTGCACGACGCCGTCCATGTCCATCCGCGGCGAGGCCGGCAGGATGTCGCCGGCGTGCCGGGTGATCAGCTCGTCCTCGAGCGACACGAAGAACACCGAGCCGCCCGGGTCACCTTGACGGCCCGCGCGGCCGCGGAGCTGGTCGTCGACGCGCCGGCTGTCGTGCCGGCCGCTGCCGATGACGTACAGCCCGCCGAGCTCGACGACCTTGTCCCGGTCCTTCTCGTCGCTGCCGCCGAGGCGGATGTCGACGCCGCGGCCGGCCATCTGGGTGGAGACGGTGACCGCGCCGAGCGCGCCGGCCTCGGCGATGATCGAGGCCTCCTCGCCGTCGTTCTTCGCGTTGAGCACGACCGACGGGACGCCGACCGCGGAGAGCTGCTTGGCGAGCAGCTCGGAGGCCTTCACGTCGAGGGTGCCGATCAGCACCGGCCGCCCCTTGTCGTGGGCGATCTTGATCTCCTCGACCAGGGCCTCGTCGCGCATGTCGTGCGCCGAGTAGATCCGGTCGGGCTCGTCCTCGCGGATGTTCGGGGTGTTCGAGGGGATGACCGCGACCTCGAGCTTGAAGTATTCCCGCAGCTGCTCGCCGACGTGGACCGCGGTCGCCGTCATGCCGCACACCGTCTTGTAGAGCGCGATGTAGGCCTGCACGGTGATCGTGTCGAGCACCTCGCCCTCGGCGGTGGCGCGCAGCCCTTCCTTGGCCTCCACGGCCGCCTGCAGCCCGTCGGGCCAGCGGCGGCGCTGGGCGACCCGGCCGCGCATCTCGTCGATCAGCTCGACGCCGCCGTCGCGCACGATGTAGTCGACGTCGCGGCGGAGCAGGGCCCGCGCGTGCAGCGCGACGTTGACCGCGGAGAGCTGCTGCACGTTCTCGTCCGCGTACAGATCGAGGTCCATCTTCTCCTCGAGGGCCTTGAGACCCGCGTCGGTGAAGGCGACGCTGCGGCCGTCGTCGGCGACCTCGAAGTCCTTGCCGGAGCGCAGGTCGCGGACCAGCTCGGCGGCGTCGATCAGCGGGTCGCCGTCGGTGGCGACGCTGCCGGCGAGCACCAGGGGCACGCGGGCCTCGTCGATCAGGATCGAGTCGGCCTCGTCGACGATCGCCGTGGCCAGCTCGCGCTGCACCCGGTCGGCGATGTCGGTGACGAGCTGGTCGCGCAGGTAGTCGAAGCCCGCCTCGCTCACCGAGACGTAGGTCACGTCGGCGGCGTACGCCTCCCGGCGCTCGTCGTGGGTCATCGCCTCGGTCACCCAGCCGACGGTGAGGCCGAGCAGCTCGTAGACGGGCTTCATCCACTCCGCGTCGCGGCGGGCCAGGTAGTCGTTGACGGTCAGCACGTGCACCGGGCCGTTGCCGAGCCGCACGTGCCCGTAGGCGGCGACGGTCGCGGTGAGCGTCTTGCCCTCACCGGTGGCCATCTCGGCGACCTTGCCGGAGAGCAGGGCCATCGCGCCGAGCAGCTGGACGTCGTAGGGCCGCTGCTCGATCGTGCGGCGGGCGGCCTCACGCCCGATCGCGCAGATCTCCTCGAACGTCTTCGCCTCGCCGGCGGCGGTCGTCAGGGCCTCGTCGCCGAGCTCCTTGAGCGCGTCCTCGCGTGCCTCGATGTCCGGCAACCGCTTCCGGAGCGGCGCGAGATCGACCGTCGTGCCCGGACGCTGCAGAAACTTGCGGAACCGGCTCTTGAGCCGCTGAGACACACCCATGGCGGAGTACGGTACTTCACTTTCCTGGCAAGGCGGCGCCCGGCAGCCCGTGTTAATAGGTCAATTTCGCCTGTCGTAGGTGGGTGTTGAGTCTTCAGTCCGTTCCAGGGTGGCGGGTGGGGTGGTTGGACGGGGGTGCGGACCGTCGCTCCCGCCGAGGCCGGGCCCGGGGAGCCGGTCGCCCGGCGGCTCCCGAGCGGCTCCCCGGCCCCTTCGTTCTGCGGAGATGGTCACCCTTTTCAAGGGCACGTGTCCGTGAAGTCGTGATTCACGTCCGCTGATTCCGTCGCGCTCGGGGTGGCTGCGCCCGGGTGGCCGGGGCATCCTTCGTAGCTCGGGCGTTTGCTTCCCTCTCCGGCAGGGCACAAGGGAGCGCGCATCACTGCGACTCTGGAGGGGGGCGGATGTCGAGTCAGCTGGTCTGCCGACCGGAACAGGATCTTCCGGTCGCGATCCTGCGGGTCAGCGGCACCCTCGACGCCGTCACCGGCGACGCCCTGGAACGGGCGGTGTCCCGCGCGCTCGCCACCCAGCCCGAATCGCTGCTCATCGACGTCGGCTCGCTGGCGGTCGCCGGGCCGTACGCACTGGACAAGCTCAACGCCGTCGTCTGCCGCACCTCCGAATGGCCGGCCGTCCCGATCGTCCTCTGCGGCGCCCGCGGCGGCAACCCACTGGGCGCATCATCCTCGTGCCCGGACGGCGGCCACGGAGCAGCCGGCGCCTCCTGTA